>JBARVM010000497.1:0-6301 GCA_049646265.1 Paracoccaceae bacterium | reverse complement strand
GTGGATAGGCGGCGGCGGCAATTTTCATTCCCTGACCTTTCGTGGCGGGCGACACAGGCAGATGGCGGAGGGTCTATTCCGCGCCATCCAGCGCCCGGAACCAGACCTGCAAGGATTTTTCCGTCTCTGCCACCTCGCCAATATCGCGCCAGCTGTAGCGGGCAAAGACCCCGTCGAGGGCGCGGTAGCCGCGCCCCTGCCAGAAGGCGTCATTGGTGCGAAAGGAAGCCGGGCGCGCAGGATGGTCATCGGGCCGCTTGACCGAACAAAAGACCATGTATTTCCGCCCCAGTTCGCGGGCCTTCGCCTCTCGCAGGTCAAAGAAAGCGTGGCCGACGCCCTGCCCGCGATAGTCAGGCAGCAGCACCGATTCCGCGCAATAGTAGACGTCGGTCAAATCATAGCCGAGCGCGCGCAGCGGTGCGCCCAACTCGTCGGCATGATCTTCGAGCGGGGCTGCGGTGGAAACACCAACCAGCCGCGCCCCATCAAAGGCGCCGACCACCAGCGCATCCTTGCTGTGCAGATAGGCGGCAAGGTAGCGCCGCTCATACTCAAGATCGCCCTCGTAAAGGTAGGGCCAGTCATGGAAAACCGCGATGCGGAGCCGCGCCACATCGTCAAGGGCGGCGGCGAAACCTTCGCGGGTCAGGGGCTGGACATCGACTTTCATGAAACCTGCCGGATCCAGTCTTGCAGGTTGTAATAGGTGGTGACGCGGGTGATCTTGCCATCCTTGAGGTCAAAGAAGCCGCCCGCGGGCAGCACATATTTCTGGCCGCGCGCCTCTGGCAGGCCGGGATCGGTTTTCAGATAGGTGCCGTTCACCACGAATTCCGCCGCCCCGCGCGTCCCCGCGTCATTGGAAAAGACCACCATGTCGGTCAGCTTTTCGGCATAGGTTTCGCTCATATGGCGGCAGAAGTCGGCGAAAGCCTCCTTACCGAGCCTTGTGGCGCCTTCATTCACATGATGGGCGAAGTCGTCATGCAGCGTTTCCAGCATGGCAGCAAGATCGCCCCGGTTGAAGGCGGCGTAATAGGCTTCGATCGTGGCACGGGTCATGGGCGCTTCCGGAAATGAGAGGGCGAGAACGCCCCATTGGCTAACCCAGCGGACCGGGCAAAGGCAAGATCGGGCAAGACGGGTTATGGGGCAATTGCGACAGCCTCGGCGATCGGGCGCGTCCTGTCAAATAGGGCTGGGCCGCTACCGGACGCTAAACCGCCGTCGGTGGGCCGAAGCGGGCGATCATCCGGTCGCGGATCTGATCGCGGGTCTTGCGGTAGGCGGCCAGTTTCGCCTCGCGCCCATCGGCGAGGCCCGTCGGGTCCATGATCGGCCAATATTCCACCTCTATATGAAAATAGCGGGTGAATTCGAGCGCCTGACGCTGGCTGGCCGGCGACAGGGCCACGATCAGGTCAAAGCCTGACAGATCGTCGCCCCATTGTTGCATTTCCTCGAAACTGCGTGACCGGTGCCGTTCCAGCGCCACGCCGATCTCGGCGCAGGCGGCCACGGCGAAACCGTCGATTTCCAGATCATTATGCACGCCCGCCGACTGGACATAGCAGGACTGGCCATAAAGCTTTTTCATCAGCCCTTCGGCCATGGGCGAGCGGATCGCGTTGTGGTCGCAACAAAACAGCACCGACTGAGGCAGCGATGGGTTCAAGATCAGCCCCCGAAATGCAGAACGCAGATTAAGGTGAAAAGCCGTCGTGCCGTGTCTATGTCGAGATCCGCCTTGCCTTCGAGCCGCTCCAGCAGCACCCGCGCCCCTTCATTATGGATACCGCGGCGGGCCATGTCGATTGCCTCTATCTGCGCGGGCGGCAGGCGTTTGACCGCGTCAAAATAGCTTTCGCAAATCTGGAAATAGTCCTTTACCACCTGCCGGAAGGGACCAAGCGACAGGTGAAATTCCGCGACCTTGGCGCCCTCTTCGGAGGCAAGGTCAAAGACCAGCCGTTTGTCACGGATCGCAAGATCAAGCCGGAAGGGGCCTTCGACCGGGGTGCCGTTGCGGGGTGGCAGGGCAAAGGCGTTGTCTTCCAAAAGATCAAAGATCGCCACCTTGCGTTCCTGCTCGATCTCCGGGGTCGGCGGGGGCAATCCTGCGTCATCGATCTGGATGTGGCAAATACGGCTCATTTCCGGGTCTCCTTGCCAGGGTCGGCCCCGACCTTCTTCGAATTATCGTTCCGACCCCTTTCAAAAGCGACAATGCGCCCAAGGTCAAGCCCCCCGAAGTCATCAACCGGCGCGTTCTGCCCTTCGGGAGGGGGCGGTCGTTGCGCAAGCCAAGAGCCCGGCGGCCCTAGCCCTTGCGGTTCAATCGGTCGAGGCGGGCCGCGACGCTGAGGCCATGGGCCTCTAACCCTTCGGATGTGGCAAGGCGCACGGCTGCCGGGCCAATCGCCGCCAGCGCCGCCGGGCTCATCCGCGCCAGTGTCGTGCGTTTGAGGAAATCCAGCACCGACAGGCCGCTGGAAAAGCGCGCCGAGCGGGCGGTGGGCAGCACATGGTTCGGCCCGCCCACATAGTCGCCGATCGCCTCCGGCGTCCAGCCGCCCAGAAAGATCGCGCCCGCATGGGTGATCTGCCCGGCCAGCGCTTCGGGGTCGGCCACGCAAAGTTCCAGATGTTCGGGGGCGACGCGGTTCGACAGGGCGGCCGCCGCTGCCAGATCGTCCACCGTGATGATCGCGCCATAGGCGCGCCAGGAGGCCCCGGCAATGGCGCGACGTTCGAGCGTTTCAAGACGCGCCTCGACCGCTGCCGCGACCGCCTGGCCAAAGGCCGCATCATCGGTGATCAGGATCGACTGGGCGCTTTCATCATGTTCGGCCTGGCTGAGCAGGTCGAGCGCGATCCAGTCTGGGTCATTATCCTTGTCGGCGATGACCAGAATTTCCGAAGGGCCGGCGATCATGTCGATGCCCACACGCCCGAAGACCCGCCGTTTGGCCGCCGCCACAAAGGCGTTGCCGGGGCCGGTGATCTTGTCAACCGGCGCGATGGTTGCGGTGCCATAGGCCATGGCGGCGATCGCCTGCGCGCCGCCGATCCGGTAGATGCAATCTACCCCCGCCAGCCGCGCCGCATAAAGCACCAGCGGGTTGACCACCCCGCCCGGCGTCGGGCAGGCAATGACCAGCCGCCCCACCCCCGCCACCTTGGCCGGGATCGCGTTCATCAGCACAGAGGATGGGTAAGAGGCCAGCCCCCCCGGCACATAAAGCCCCGCCGCATCAACCGGGCCCCAGCGCCAGCCAAGCTCTGCCCCGCTGGCGTCGGTCCAGCGTTCGTCGGTAGGCAACTGGCGGGCATGATAGGCGCGGATACGTTCGGCCGCCTGTTCAAGCGCGGCGCGATCCTCGGGCGAGACCTTGGCGCATTCCGCCTCTATCTCTGCCGGGGTAAAGGCGAGCGTAGCGGGGGTAAGGCTCAGCCGGTCGAACCTTTCCGTCAGCTCGATCACCGCCACATCGCCACGGGCGCGCACATCGGCGATGATCTCGGCCACCGCCTGATCCACATCGGGGCTGTCCTCGCGCTTCATCGACAAAAGCGCGGTAAAAGCGGCCTCGAACCCCTGGTCCTGACTGTTCAAGATCTGCGGCATCTCTCTTCTCCCTCTTGGCTCACCCCTTACAGAGGCAGGCGGCGGGTCTCAAGCATTCTGATCGCGCGGCAAGGCGGGGCGCAAATTTCGGTGGGGCGAAGCCTACGGCAGGATGCGGACCATGCTAAGCTCGCAGGCGGATGCCGCGGACCGGGGCCGTTGGTCGGCTGGCACGGCGCGAAAACCGGCCTTGCGATAGGCCGATTGCGCCGCACTGTTGGCGGCGCCCACGTCAAGCCATACCTCTGCCATGCCCGCCGTCAAAGCGTCCGCGAGGGCGGCGGCAATCAACGCCTGTGCGCAGCCCTGCCCCCGCGCAGCCGGATCGACAAAGACAGCCTCGACCCAGGCGCGACCGGTTTCGGCCGGATCGGCATCGGGGCACCAGCGGATATGGCCGACGGGCCTGTCGGCGTCAAAAGCGAAGAATATCCTGTAACTTTCTATTTCCGCAGCGAAATCCGAAACGGGGCGATCCTGCCAATCGGCCAGTCTGGCGCCAAAGGCCGCAGGCGCTAGCCGTAACGCCTTGAGCCGTTCTGCCTGCCAGAGCGCGGCATCCGCCGCCACGGCGCGCCTGATCTTCATGCCGGATGGGTCGGGGCCATGCCCGAGGGGGCCAGATAGGGTTTGGTCACATCCTTCAGCACCATGTTCACACATTCCGCCTCCAGCCGGATGGCGCCGTCACCGGCGAGCGTGATCAGCAGATGGCCAGCCCCGTCCGCCGCCTCTTCCCAGGTCAGCGACAGGATCGACAGGACCATGTCGGCGGGCAACCGATCGAGCCCTTGCGTGGCCGCGCGGCCAACATCAGAGATCACCAGCAAGGAGCGCACCCGTTCATAGGGGCGTTTGGCGGCCTCGGCGGCGGCGCGATCTTCCCAGCGGAACCGGTTGATCAGCATGGCAAAGCGGCGGGCCTTGCGATCCCAGCGCGCATCACCGGCCAGAAAAAGCGCATCCTGAACCAGCGCCGACAGGACGGGCACGTCGCCCGCGCCCTCGGCCAAAAGGACCAGCGCCTGTTCGGCACCATCGGCAAAGCTTGCATCAGCGGCCATGGCTATTCTTCCCTGATCCGTTCGATGGCGGCGCCACAGGCGGAAAGCTTTTCCTCTACCCGCTCATACCCGCGATCAAGGTGATAGACCCGCTTGACCAATGTCTCCCCCTCCGCGGCGAGCCCGGCAAGGATGAGCGACACAGAGGCGCGCAGGTCGGTGGCCATGACCGGCGCGCCCTTCAGCCGTTCGACGCCTGTCACGGTCGCATGACCGCCGTGCACGTCGATCTGCGCACCCATGCGCATCAGTTCAGGCGCATGCATGAAACGGTTCTCAAAGATTGTCTCTTCCAGCAGGCTGGTCCCGTCGGCGGTGCACATCAGCGCCATCATCTGCGCCTGAAGGTCGGTGGGAAAGCCGGGGAACACCTCTGTGCGGACATTGACGGCATGGGCGCGCCCGTTGGAGCGTGCCACTTTCAGACCGCCTTCGGTTTCACTGATCACCATGCCAGTCTCTTCCAGCTTTTCGCAAAAGGCTGGCAAGAGCGCGCGGCGACCGCCGAGGAGTTCGACCTCGCCACCGGCTATGGCCGGGGCGATCATGTAGGTGCCCAGCTCTATCCGGTCGGCGACAACGGCATGGGTGGCGCCATGCAGCCGGTCGACACCCTGCACCTCGATCCGTTCGCTGCCCTCGCCCGCAATCTCGGCGCCCATGGCGCGCAGGCATTTCACCAGATCGACGATCTCCGGCTCGCGCGCTGCATTGTTGAGAACCGTGGTGCCCTTGGCCAGCGTTGCGGCCATGACGATATTTTCCGTGGCCCCGACCGAGGCAAAGCGCTGGTTGATCACCGCACCCTTGAGCCCGCCCGGTGCCTCGGCGTGCAGGTAGCCGTCTTTCAGCTCGATCACCGCGCCCAAAGCCTCCAGCCCCGCGATATGCAGATCCATCGGGCGCGCACCGATGGCGCAGCCCCCCGGCAGCGACACGACCGCCTGCCCCGCCCGCGCCAGCAAGGGGCCAAGCACAAGGTTCGAGGCGCGCATCTTGCGCACGATGTCATAATCGGCGGTCAGGTTGGTAAGGTCATGGCTCGACAGCGCGAGCACCCGCCCGCCCTGCATGCTTGTCACCTCTGCCCCAAGCGACTGCAAAAGCTGCGTCATGGTCTTGATGTCCGACAGGCGCGGCGCGTTGGTCAGGGTCAGCGGCTCGTCGCTGAGCAGCGTGGCGGGCATCAGCGTCAGGCAGGCGTTCTTTGCACCTGCGATCGGGATGGCGCCTTTGAGTTCCGCGCCGCCGCGCACCAGTATCGAATCCATCTGCCTGCCTTACTTTTTTGTTTCCTGAGTGTCGGTGCCAGCCTTGGCCCCGCCATCGCCGCGCACGCGCGCCTGCGCCTTGCGCCGTTGCAGATTGGCCCGCAGCGCCGCCTTAAGCCGTTCGTCCCGCGCCTTTTCCGAGGCGGATTTCCGAGATTTGTCCGTCATGGGCCCCTTCCTATCCCGGATCGCAAATAGCGTCCAGATTGCGCTTGCATGGGGCGAAAATTCTCTCTAAACCGCGCCCCACGAACGGCATGCTGTGGTAGCTCAGTGGTAGAGCACACCCTTGGTAAGGGTGAGGTCGAGAGTTCAATCCTCTCTCACAGCACCAT
>JBARVM010000496.1:0-2770 GCA_049646265.1 Paracoccaceae bacterium | reverse complement strand
CCGCTAATCCGTCACAAAGAAATCTGCGGCGTCAGGGTGCGGTTTTCAGGGGAAGTATCATGTCATTCAAAGCCTTGCTGGTTCGGAAATCGGATGCGGGTACGACGAGCGCCTCGGTCGAAGAGGTTCAGCTTGCCGACCTGCCCGACGGCGATGTCACGGTCGCGGTCGAATATTCCTGCCTCAACTACAAGGACGGGCTTTGTATCGGGCCGGGCGGCGGGCTGGTACGCACCTACCCGCATGTGCCGGGGATCGATTTTGCTGGCACCGTCGAACAGTCCGACGATCCGCGCCACCGCCCCGGCGACAAGGTGGTGCTAACCGGCTGGCGCGTTGGCGAGAACCGCTGGGGCGGCTATGCACAAAAGGCGCGGGTCAAGGGCGACTGGCTGGTACCCCTGCCCGCAGGGCTGACCACCCGTCAGGCCATGGCGGTGGGCACGGCGGGGTTGACGGCAATGCTCGCCATTCTGGCGCTGGAACGGCACGGGCTGAAGCCCGGTCAGGGGCCGGTTCTGGTAACCGGTGCTGCGGGCGGTGTGGGTTCCGTGGCCACTGCAGCCCTGGCGCAACTGGGTTACGAGGTCGCCGCCGTCACCGGCCGGGCCGAAACGGAACCCTATCTGCGCGCGCTTGGTGCAAGCCAGATCGTGGCCCGCGCCGATATCGCCGAACCGACAAACCGGCCGCTGGAAAGCGAAAGCTGGGCCGGGGCCATCGACGCGGTGGGCGGCGAGATGTTGGGGCGGCTCCTTGGTCAGATGAAATATGGCGGCTCTGTCGCGGCAGTGGGGCTGGCGGGCGGGGCGCGCTACAGCGGTTCGGTCATCCCCTTCTTGCTGCGCGGCACCAACCTGTTGGGGATCGACAGTGTCATGCAACCCCTTGACCGGCGCATCGAGGCCTGGGGGCGGATCGCCACCGACCTGCCGCTTGACCGGCTGGAAGATATGGTCAGCATGGCCAGCCTTTCCGACCTGCCCAGACTTGGCGCCGAGATCCTGCAAGGCCGGATCAAGGGGCGCGTGGTCGTCGACCCGAACATGGGCTGACGCGCGCCTAGGGGCAGCGATGCAACAGCCGCGACGCTGTTTTTCCGGCCCCATGGCGCAGCCATTGCGGCGAAGGCGCCTGTCGCGGATGATGGCGGCAAATCAAAAGGCCTGACGATGAAACCGATACTGATCCTGAACGGTCCGAACCTCAATATGCTTGGCACCCGCGAGCCGGAGATCTACGGCAGCGAAACGCTCGCCGATGTAGAGGCGCTTTGCACGGCGACCGCCAAGGCCGCCGGGCTGGAAGTCGCCTGTCACCAGTCCAACAGCGAGGCGGATCTGATCGGCCTGATCCAGTCCGCACGGCGCGACAATTCTGCCATCGTGATCAACGCGGGCGCCTATACGCATACGTCCGTCGCAATCTTTGACGCGCTGCAGTCCTTCGAAGGCCCGGTGATAGAGGTCCATATTTCCAATATCCACCGGCGCGAGTCCTTTCGCCACCACTCCTACATCTCGGCCCGTGCCGATGCGGTGATCGTCGGGGCCGGCACCCAAGGCTACAGCTTTGCCATCAGCCGGGTCGCCCGACTTTTGGCGCGCTAAGGCACAAACCGCCAATCGCATAGCAAAAGGCCCGCCAGATGAAACCGGCGGGCCTTTCATTTCCCTGTTGGACCTTCTTATGGTTCGCCGATCAGGCGGCGCGGGTTACCAGCATATCGTCAACGCGCTTTTGCGCGCCCACCGTATCGCCACCCGACACGGCCGCCACTTCGCGGGTCAACCGTTCCAGCGCCGCTTCATAAAGCTGGCGCTCAGAATAGCTTTGTTCACGCTGATCGTCGGTACGGAACAGATCGCGCACCACTTCGGCAATCGCCATCAGATCACCGGAGTTGATCTTCTGCTCATATTCCTGCGCCCGGCGCGACCACATGGCCCGCTTGACCTTGGCCTTGCCCTTGAGCGTTTCGAGCGCCTTGGTCACCACATCCGGCGTCGACAGTTGCCGCATGCCAATTTCGGTGGCCTTATGCGTCGGAACCCGCAGGGTCATCTTGTCCTTCTCGAAAGAGATGACAAAAAGTTCCAGCGACAGCCCGGCAATCTCCTGCTCTTCGATCGAGATGATCTGCCCGACGCCATGCGCCGGATAGACAACGTAATCGTTGGGATGAAAGTCAGACTTTTTGGATTTGCTCATTCGGTTCGATCCTTGGCCCAGCTGTTAGCGTCAAAAAAAGCAGCCGGAGAAGCCTTACTCCGGTTACATGCCTTATCCATACTGAAGAGGTTGCCTGCATCTCGGCGGGTGACGCCGGGGCTGCCCTGTTCATTTGCATGGTAATATAGCAGAAAAATCGCCTTTCACAAAGCGCCTGCTTTGAGCCTATTTGAAAAATAAGGGCTAATCGGCAGCGTTGACGCTGCGAAACCCGCCAGCAAAGGGCCAGAATCGCTGAAAAACGCCCCGAGAATCAACCGAATCGTTATTGCGGCGGGATGATTCGCTCAGCTGTCGCCCGACCCGGGCGCTTCGGAGAAGGAACTCTCCAGCTTGCCCGTCTCGCCATCACGCGCCTCTGCGTCAGGCAAAGGGTCCTTGCGCTGGGTGATGACCGGCCAGGCCTCTGAGTATTTGCGGTTGAACTCCACCCATTTTTCCATGTCCGGTTCCGTGTCGGGCCGGATCGCATCCGCCGGGCATTCCGGTTCGCAAACGCCACAGTCGATACATTCATCCGGGTGGATGACCAGCATGT
>JBARVM010000495.1:0-25557 GCA_049646265.1 Paracoccaceae bacterium | reverse complement strand
TGGCACGGCGAAAATTTCCAATCGGTCGCCCATATGTTCGACCCCACCGCCAACGCCACCTATGCCGCCCGCTTCCTGCGCGATCTTTACGCAGAGAAGGGCTCGTGGGAGGCAGCGGCAGGCGCCTATCATTCGCGCACGCCCGCTTATGCAGAACGCTACGCCGCGCGCTTTGTCCGGTTTCGCCAGGATATGGTCGCCGCGGATGAGGTGGCCGACGATATTCCCGACATTCCTGATATCGTGCTGGCCGCCAGCGACTACGGGCTGGCATCTGCACCCGATGCGCCCCGGGTAAACAACTATCCGTTGCTGCAGGGCGGCACAGGCGGCAGCTTTGGCTCGCTTGTACCTTTGAGCAATAGTGGCGGGCTGGCGCTCTTTGGCCCTGCTCCACCGCCAGAGATGGCCACAGAATGACTGACAGTTCCGCGCCAACGGCCAAAGCGCTGAATATCTTTCAGCCGACCGTTCTATTGGCACTGGCGATGATGGCGATCATCGCCATGATGATTCTGCCGATGCCCACCTGGGCGCTTGATGCTGGTCTCGCCGCCAGTTTCGCCGTGGCGATCCTGATCTTCACCATCACGCTTTTCATCGAGCGGCCTCTCGACTTTTCCGCCTTCCCGACCATCCTTCTGGCCTCGCTGATGCTGAGGCTGGCGCTCAACGTCTCTTCGACCAAGCTGATCATCGGGCAGGGGCACACCGGCACCGGTGCCGCCGGTTCGGTTATCGAAGGTTTTGCCAGTTTCATTATGTCAGGCTCCGTCCTGATCGGGCTGGTGGTCTTTTGCGTGCTGCTGATCGTCAATTTCATCGTCATCACCAAAGGTGCCGGCCGTATGGCCGAGGTTGGCGCCCGCTTTGCCCTCGACGGGATGCCGGGCCGCCAGATGGCGATCGACGCCGACATGAATGCCGGTGCCATCGACCATAAGGAGGCAAAGGCCCGCCGTGAACGTGAACAGGCCGAGACGACCTTTTTCGGCTCGCTCGACGGTGCCTCCAAATTCGTCAAGGGCGATGCGGTGGCGGGGCTTCTGATCACGCTGTTGAACCTGATCGTGGGACTCGCTATCGGCATTGGCGTGCATGGCATGCCAGCAGGTCGCGCACTGGAAACTTATGCGATCCTCACTGTCGGCGACGGGTTGGTCAGCCAGATCCCGGCTGTAATCATCTCTATCGCCTCAGCGATCCTTCTGTCACGTGGCGGGATGAAAGGTGCCGCCGACAAGGATATTTTCATCCAGTTAGGCCGTCATCCATTGGCACTAGGTACCGTCGCCTTCCTGATGGCGCTTTTCGCCATAGTACCGGGCCTGCCATTTCTGCCCTTTATGATTGGGGCAATAGTCCTTGGCTTGGTCGCCTATCGTCGGCAGCAGGAGATAAACGCCCAGTCAAGAAGGGAGGTCGCCGAGGCGGGAGAGACCGTGGCGGCAAAGCCTGCCCGGACACTGGGCGATATTCTCAGCATGGATGATATTCACGTCGAATTCTCGCCCAGCCTCGTCAATATGGTGCTGGATCCCGCCACCGGCCTTGACGCGCGCATCGTCAACATGCGGTCGCATATCGCCACCGCCTATGGGCTGATCATGCCAGAGATCCGCCTGACCGACGACTCGACGCTGGATGCTGGCAGCTACCGTATCCGCATTCTGGGGGTCGAGCAGGCCAAGGATCAGATCTTCCCTGATCAGGTGCTGGCCCTGACAAATGGCGACGCGGTCGGCGTTCCCGATGGCGGCGATGTAAAGGAACCGGTCTACGGCGCCCCGGCCCGCTGGATTCCCGCCCATCTGCAGGATGAGGCCGCACTGGCGGGTGTCACCGTTGTCGGCCCGACAGAGGTTCTGGCGACGCATCTGCTAGAGGTGATCAAACGCAATTTCCCCCGGCTCCTGTCGCTGAAATCCCTGCGCCAGCTCTTGGAGGAATGCAGCCACCTCTCCGACCCGACCCGCGCCGAGGCCAACCGGCGGCTGTTTGACGAGCTGATCCCCGACAAAGTGCCGGTCGATCTGCTGTTGTCGGTCCTGCGGCTATTGCTGGAGGAACGTGTCTCGATCCGCAATCTGCCGCTGATCCTTGAATCGGTGGCGGAGGCGCGCGGCATGACCACGCCGGAGCAGATTTGCGAACATGTGCGCCGCAGGCTGGGGTTCCAGATTGTCGCCGATTTGCGCCGCGCCGATGGAACGGTGCCCCTGCTGCAACTGGCGCCCGAGTGGGAGGAGACCTTCCGCGCCTATCAGGTAGAAGCGGAACGCGGACTGGTGGACGTGGCTCTGCCGCCGGAAAAGTTTAACCGGCTGACCGGCAATATTGCCGAAAAGCTGGCCAAGACGGGCGAACAGGGGATATTCCCGGCACTCATCACCTCGACCCGCAGGCGCCGGTTTCTGAAGACGGCGCTGGCCGCCAAGGGCATTATCTCGCCCGTCCTGTCTTACGAAGAGATGGGCACGGATGCCAAACCGGCCATTGTCGGGATGGTGACCTTGTGACGGGCGCGCTTGACAGTCTCTTTGCCTTGGCTGGTGCGCAGATCACCGTGGCCGCCATGGTTTTCCTGCGTATCGGCGCGGTCATGGCGCTGATGCCTGCCTTTGGCGAAAGGGTGGTGCCGATGCGGTTGCGCCTTATTCTCGGCTTTGCCTTTACCGCCGTCGTGGCCCCTGCGGTTTTCCACCTTTTGCCGCCGCCGCCCGACACTGTTACCGGGTTGATCTACCTTTTGTTGGCGGAAACCGCGAACGGGCTGGCGCTTGGCATGGTGATCCGCCTCTTCATCCTGGCGATCGAGACGGCGGGTGGGATCGCGGCGCAATCCGGTTCCCTGTCGCAAATGTTCGGGGCGGCGGGCGAACCGATGCCGGCGATTTCGCACCTGCTGATCATCTCCTGCCTCTGCCTCGCGCTGATGGCCGGGCTGCATATCCGCCTCGCCCAGGCGCTAATCCTGTCATACGAGGCGATGCCCGCCGGGCAGTTTCCCGCCGCCGGGCTGATGCGCGACTGGGGCGTCAGCCATATTGCCACAACCTTTGCCCTGGCCTTCAGCCTTGCCGCGCCCTTTGTCATCGCGGCGCTGGTCTATAATGTGGCGCTTGGTGCCATCAACCGGGCCATGCCGTCGCTGATGGTGTCGCTGGTCGGCGCCCCGGCACTGACTGCGGGGGCGCTGGCACTCTTGGCAATCTGCGCGCCACTGATGCTCGGCCTTTGGCTTGACCGGTTCAACGGCTTTCTGACCGACCCGTTCCTGGTGGCTCGATGAGCGACAGCGACGCCGACAGCAAGGAACACGAACCATCCCAGAAAAAGCTGGATGACGCGCGGGAAAAGGGCGATGTCGTCCGCTCTACCGACCTGACAGCGGCGGCGGCCTTTGGCGGGTTTCTAATCGCCGCACTTGCCTTTGGCCAGGCCGCGATGATCGAGGCCGGCAGCCGCGCCAAGACGTTCCTTGGAACCCTCGACCTGCTGGCGGGCGGTGCCGGGGCCAGCGCACCCTGGGGCATAGCCGGTTGGGCACTGGCCATCTGCCTTCCCGTCCTGCCCTTCTTTCTACTGCCGGGGCTTGCGGCACTGGCGACCCTGCTGGCCCAGCGCGCCCTGACCTTTTCCGGCGAAAAATTGTTGCCAAAGCTGAGCCGGATCGACCCGATCAAGAATGCCGGGCAGAAATTCGGGCGCGGTGGGATATTCGAATTCGCCAAAAGTACGGTGAAACTGGTCATCGTGGCGGCCCTGTTCGGCTGGTTTATCTTTTACCTTCTGCCCGACATCATCCTGTCGATGCGGATGGAACCAGCCCCGGTCAGCGCCCTGCTGATGGAGGTCACAATCCGTTTTGTCGTGCTGATCACCGCCATCACTGGCCTGATCGGTGGTATCGACTGGTTGTGGCAATATTTCGAACATATCCGCCGCAACCGCATGTCCCGGCAAGAGATGATGGACGAATATCGCAGTTCCGAAGGTGATCCTCAGATGAAGGCGCAGCGACGCAGCCGCGCGCAGGAAATCGCCATGAACCGCATGCTGGCCGACGTGCCCAAGGCTGATGTGATCATCGTCAACCCGACCCATTTCGCCGTGGCGCTGAAATGGAACCGCGCCTCTGGCCGGGCGCCGATCTGTCTGGCCAAGGGCACGGACGAGGTTGCCGCCCGTATCCGCGAGGCCGCCATGGCCGCCACTGTGCCGATCCATTCCGATCCGCCCACGGCGCGCGCCCTTCATGCGACGGTCGAGATCGGGCAGGAGATCGGGCCGGAACACTACGCCCCGGTCGCCGCGGCCATCCGCTATGCCGAGAAGATGCGCAAACGCGCCCGCGACAGGCGGGGTTATTGATGCGGCAAGACCGGATGCGCGATCTTGCCCGGATGGCGGGCATGGTAAGGGATGCAGATCTGGCGCGTCTGTCGGCCCTGTCTGCGCGGCTGACCGAGGCGGAGCGCAAGCGCAGCGCCATGATCGCCTCTCTGTCGGAAGAGGCAGCACGCGCCTTGTCGCAGCCCGACGTGCCGCTTTGGGGGGCACTTGACGGCCATCTGATCTTTTCCCGTCAGGCGCTGGACCGGCTGGATTATCAGATCGAGAAAATTACCCGCGAACGCGACAGGACCAGGACCCATTGCGCCAGATCCTTTGGCCGGGCAGAGGTTTTAGGCAAACTTTCCGACAAGTCCGCCAAAAAGGGGCAGCAAGGCCAATAACGCCAGCCCGCCGCCCGATTTCCCGCTGCCAGTCCCGGCAGAGGCGCGCACACGCTCCCATCACAAGAAAGCCATTTGCCCGTAACATACTTGGCGCACCCCCCCTCGTCAGGTCATATGGGCGGAACCAGGCCTGATGCGGGACCGATCCGGTGACCAAAACCCTATTCCTGGCGGCAATCGCCGTCCTGTTCCTTGCGGGCCTTTGGTGGCTCCGTCAGCACCAACTTGATCTCGCCTCTGTCCGCGCGGCGGTCGAGCAGTTGCAGGCCTACCGCACCGATCATGCGCTGGGCCTGTGGCTTGGCTTTTTCGCGACCTATGTCGCGGTAACGGCCCTGTCGCTACCTGCTGCGGTCTGGATGACCTTGGCGGCCGGGGCGCTTTTCGGCTTTTGGCAGGGGCTGCTCTTGGTGTCCTTTGCCTCTACCATCGGCGCGACACTCGCCTTTTTGGCATCGCGCTGGGTTCTTGGTGACTGGGTGCGCGCGCGTCTGGGTGACCGGCTGGAAAGCGTTAACCGTGGCATGAAGCGGGACGGCGCATTCTACCTATTCTCTCTAAGGCTCATCCCGGTCGTGCCCTTTTTCGCCGTCAACCTCCTGATGGGTCTGACGACGATCCCCGCCCTGACCTTCTATCTTGTGAGCCAGGTGGGTATGCTCGCCGGAACTGTCATCTATGTTAATGCCGGAACGCAACTGGCACAGATCAGCGGTCTTGGCGGTATCCTGTCACCCGCCCTGCTTTTGTCATTTGTGGCGCTTGGGCTCTTTCCCTGGCTGGCCCGCGCCCTGATTACCGCCATCCGCCGCCGCCGTACCTATGCGCGCTGGCCCAGGCCCGACCGTTTTGACCGCAACCTGATCGTCATCGGCGCGGGCGCCGCTGGCCTGGTTTCCGCCTATATCGCCGCTGCGGTAAAGGCCAAGGTGACATTGGTAGAGGCTGGCAAGATGGGGGGCGACTGTCTCAACTATGGGTGCGTACCGTCAAAGGCTCTGATCCGGTCGGCCAAACTGGCCCGGCAGATCCGCCATGCCGACCAGTATGGGCTGACCCCGGCCACCCCCGGGATAGATTTCCGCACTGTCTTCACCCGTATTCACGACATTATCGCCAGGATCGCCCCACATGATTCCGTTGAACGCTACAGCGGCCTAGGCGTCGATGTGCGTCAGGGCCATGCCCGGCTGATCGACCCCTGGACGGTGGAGATTTCTGCGCCGGACGGCACGAAAACCCGCCTGACCGGCCGCGCGATCGTGATTGCCACAGGTGCCGCCCCCTTTGTCCCGCCGCTGCCGGGGTTGGAGGAGACGGGCTATCTCACCTCCGACACGCTCTGGGACGAAATGGTGAGGCGCGACAAGGCGCCTGCCCGGCTTGTGGTTCTGGGTGGCGGGCCGATCGGTTCGGAACTGGCGCAAAGCTTTGCGCGGCTCGGCTCTGCCGTGACACAGGTGGAAATGGCACCACGGCTGCTGATCCGCGAAGATGCCGACGTGTCCGATTTCGCCCGCGCCCGGCTGGAGGCGGATGGCGTACGGGTACTGACCGGCCACAAGGCCTTGGCATGTGGCGTGACAAATGGCGAAAAATGGCTGGAGGTAGAGGCGGAAACCGGCAAAAGCCGCATTCCTTTTGACGATCTGCTGATCGCCGTGGGGCGCAGCGCCCGCCTGCAGGGTTTCGGGTTGGAGGCGTTGGGCATTCCGGCCAACCGCACCGTCGAGACCAATGAATACCTCGAAACCATCTTCCCCAATATCTATGCGGCAGGCGATGTCGCGGGCCCTTATCAGTTCACCCACACGGCCGCCCATCAAGCCTGGTTTGCCAGCGTCAACGCGCTTTTCGGCTTTGTGCGCAGGTTTCGCGTCGATTATCGGGTAATCCCTTGGGCTACTTTCATTGACCCCGAAGTGGCGCGGGTCGGACTGAACGAGGAGGAAGCGCGGGCAAAGGGCATAGCGGTAGAGGTGACCCGCTATGGGATCGACGATCTGGACCGCGCCATAGCCGACGGCAGCGCGCAGGGTTTCGTCAAGGTGCTGACCGTTCCGGGCAAGGACAAGATCCTTGGGGTGACCATTGTTGGTGAACACGCGGGCGATCTTTTGGCGGAATTCGTGCTGGCGATGAAACACGGGCTGGGGCTGAACAAGATCCTCGGGACCATCCACACCTATCCGACCCTGGCAGAGGCCAACAAGTATGTGGCGGGTGAATGGAAAAAGGCCCATGTCAGCCCCCGCCTTTTGCGGCTACTGGAGCGGCTGCATGGCTGGAGGCGGGGTTAGGCCATGATCGACAGCTACCTCTTGCCCGTCCAGAAGGCAGTCCTGCAGGGCCCGGCGCGGCTGTTGGCGCGTCGCGGCGTGACGGCCGACCAGATGACACTGGCTGGCTTTGCGCTTGGGGTTTTGGCCTTTCTGGCACTGGGGCTGGGGCTGTTTCTGACCGGCCTAGGGCTGATCCTTCTGAACCGGCTGGCAGACGGGCTGGACGGCGCCATCGCCCGGCAAGAGGGGCCGACGGATCGCGGCGCCTTTCTGGACATCGCCGCGGACTTTCTCTTCTACGCCTTGGTGCCTTTGGGCTTTGCCATTGCCGACCCGGTGCAGAATGCCCTGCCCGCTGCCTTTCTGATCACCAGCTTTGTCGGCACAGGTTCCAGTTTTCTGGCCTTCTCGGCCATAGCGGCGCGGCGCAACCTGACGTCTGCCGACTATCCTGCCAAAGGGATCTACTATCTGGGCGGGCTGACCGAGGGGGCCGAAACCATCGGTCTTTTCATCGCCATATGCCTTTGGCCGGCGCTCTTTGCGCCGCTCGCCTCCGGTTTCGCCATTCTCTGCCTGCTGACAACCGCCATCCGCTGGCGGCAAGCCTGGCTGAGCTTTCATACCGCAACACCTCAGGAGACCACCGAATGACACCGACGCGCCTTGCCCCGCTGCTTGCAGCCATCGCCCTGTCAGCGCTGCCTGCCCATGCCGACAGTTGGGACGAAACTCTTGCCGCAGCACGGGGCCAGACGGTCTATTTCAACGCTTGGGGCGGCGATGCACGGACAAACAATTTCATCGCCTGGGTCAATGAAGAGCTAAGCGCCAAATATGGAATCGAAGTGTCTCAGGTGAAGCTGAGCGATACGGCAGAGGCCGTATCAAGGGTTCTGGCGGAAAAGGCCGCGGGCCAGGCAGAAGGCGGGTCGGTTGACCTTATCTGGATCAATGGCGCCAATTTCCTGTCGATGAAGGAACAGGGTCTTTTGCACGCCCCCTTTGTCGCGGACCTGCCCAATGCCCGTTTTCTTGACCTGACGCCGGGGTCGGCGGCGGTGACCGATTTCACCATTGCGACCGACGGCATGGAATCGCCATGGCGGCTGGCAAAATTCGTGCTGACCCATGACAGCGCCCGCGTGCCAGAGCCGCCCCGGACAATGACCGACCTTCTGGAATGGTCTACGGCGCATCCGGGGCGTTTCACCCACCCTGCTCCCGCTAATTTCATGGGTGCGACCTTCCTCAAACAGGCGTTGATAGAGCTGGCGCCGGATGCATCCGTCTTGCAGGCCCCACCGACCGATGCAAGTTTCGCCGAGGCGACCCAACCCCTATGGGCTTGGTATGACGCGCTTCGCCCGACCCTTTGGCACGGAGGGGAAAGCTTCCCGGAAAATGAAAGCATCCTGCAACAGATGCTCGGCGATGCCGAAGTGGACTTTGCCATGGCCTTTGATCCGGCGGCGGCAGCGGCGGCGGTGGAACAGGGGCTTTTACCCGACACGGTGCGCAGCTACGGGCTGGCGGGCGGTTCCATCGGCAATGTCAGCTTTGTGGCGATCCCTTTCAACGCGGCCCATGCCGAGGCGGCGATGGTCGTGGCCAATTTCCTGCTGGACCCGGCCACCCAGGCCCATGCTCAGGATATTCGCGTTCTCGGCAGCTATTCGGTGCTTGACCCGGCCAAGCTCGGGCCCGCCGAACAGGCCGCCTTTGACGCCCTGCCGACCTCTGCCGCGCTGCCCAGCAATGAAAGCCTTGGCCCGACGCTGGTGGAACCTCATCCTGAATGGATGACCCGGCTGGTGGCTGAATGGGCGCAGCGCTACACCCAATGAGGCAGGATGACGGGCAAGGCCTGCGGCTGACAGTTCTGGCACTGGTCTTGATCGCCATTGTCGCCCCAATCGCCGCTGGCCTTGCCAAGACCGCGTTTGTCGCCTTTGGCCATCTGCCCGCCATTGGCGCCAATGGGCCGGGGCTTGCGCCTTTTCAGCAGTTGCTGGCCATGCCGGGTTTTGCCACCAGCCTGTGGCTGACCCTCTTTACCGGCTTCGGCTCTACCGTTTTGGCGTTGGTCGCTGCGATTGGCACCGTCGCCTCGTTGGAGGCACGCGGCCGTTCAAGCCTGCGGTTGATCACACCAATTCTGGCCGCGCCCCATGCGGCGGTCGCCATTGGTCTTGCCTTCCTTCTGGCGCCTTCGGGCTGGATCGCCCGCCTGCTTAGCCCCTGGGCCACGGGCTGGCAGGTGCCAGCCGATCTGGCGATTGTGCATGACCCTTACGGCCTGGCCCTGCTGGCCGGGCTGGTGGTCAAGGAGCTTCCCTTCCTTGTCCTTGTGCTGCTGGTGGCCATGCGCCAACTGCCTGTCGCCCAGAATATCGCCGAAGGGCGGGCGCTCGGCTATGGGCGCGGGCAGGTCTGGGCAAGGGTCATCCTGCCGCAACTTTATCCGTTGATCCGGCTGCCGGTTCTTGCGGTGCTGATCTTTGCCCTGTCGGTCGTCGATATGGCCATCATCCTTGGCCCGTCAAATCCGCCGACATTGGCTGTGGCCGTCACCCGCTGGCTCAACGCGCCGGATCTTGCGCTCTTGCTGCCCGGCACCGCCGGCGCGGTGGCACTGGCGCTTTTGTCGGCCGTCGCTGCAGCGCTCTGGCTCTTGGCGGAAAGGCTGGTCGCCCATTTCGGCAGGATCTGGATCGGCAGGGGCCATCGGGGCATGGCTGGGTCGCCGCTTAACCGTCTGGCCTTTGGCCTTGGCGCCGGGTTCCTTTTGACCGGACTCCTGTCCTTGGTGGTGCTCCTTCTCTGGTCGCTGGCTTGGCGCTGGAGTTTCCCCAACGCCTGGCCTGAAAGCTGGACGATGCGGTTTTGGCAAAGCCCCGATATGGGCTGGGGCCCGGCCCTGTGGCAAAGCCTGTCGATCGGTCTTTGCGCCACGATCCTGTCGCTATCCCTTGCTATCCTCTGGCTGGAGGCGGAGGACCGTGGGCACCTTGGCCGGGCGCGCTGGGCCGAAGGTCTGGTCTACCTGCCGCTGATGGTACCGCAAGTGGCCTTCCTGTTCGGATTGCAGGTGGTCTTTCTGACGGTGGGGCTGCGGAGCGGTTACGCGCCGGTGGTCTGGGCGCATTGTCTCTTTGTGTTTCCCTATGTGATGATCGCCCTGTCGGACCCATGGCGCGCGCTTGATCCTCGACTGGTGCAGACAGCGGCGGCGCTGGGCGCAGGTCCGTGGCGTCGGCTGTACGCGGTCAAGCTACCTTGCCTGCTTGGCCCGGTCGCTGGCGCCGCCTCTATCGGTTTTGCCGTGTCGGTGGCGCAGTTCCTGCCGACGCTTTTTTTGGGCGCGGGTCGCATCACCACCCTGACGACCGAGGCGGTCGCCCTCTCGTCAGGCGCCGACCGGCGGTTGACCGGCGTTTTCGGCGTCCTGCAGACCATCCTGCCGCTGATGGCCTATTGGCTGGCGCTGGCCTTGCCTGCCACCGCCTTTCGGCACCGTCGGGCCTTGCGTGGGGGGGCAAGCTGATGGCCCTGGACCTTCTTGAAATCAGCCTGTGCCGCACCGGCCAGAAACCGCTTTTCGCGCCGCTGACATTGACGGTGCCGGCGGGCCAGATCACAACGATCATGGGCCCCTCGGGCATCGGAAAATCCACCCTGCTCAGCTTTATCGGCGGGCATCTTGGGCGGGGCTGGCAAAGCGAGGGCAAGCTGATCCTGAACGGGCAGGAAATCACCAGCCAGCCCGCCGAACAAAGGCGTATTGGCGTGATGTTTCAGGATGCTGTCCTCTTTCCACATCTGTCGGTTGCCGAGAATTTGGCCTTTGGCCTGAAAGCCTCGGTCAGGGGCCGGACGGCGCGCGACAAGGCCGTTGCCGAGGCGCTGGATCAGGCCGGACTGACCGGCATGGGCGGGCGCGATCCTGCCTCACTTTCGGGCGGACAAAAGGCGCGCGTGGCGCTGATGCGGTCCCTGCTGGCCGATCCGTTGGCGCTGTTGCTGGACGAACCTTTTTCGCGGCTTGACGACAGTTTACGCAGCGATCTGCGCCGCTTTGTCTTTGACCATGTCCGCGACAGGGCGATACCCGTCCTGATGGTCACCCATGACCAGTCCGATGCCGATGCAGCTGCCGGGCCCATCATCGCGCTTGCAAAAAATTAGAGCTGCCCCTTGGGACAGCTCTGGTCAGAAGCAGCTCTGATACTGATCAGCTGTTGACACTATCCTTCAGCGCCTTGGCGATGGACAGTTTGACAACCCGGTCAGCGGGCTTGGTCATGGTCTCGCCCGTGGCCGGGTTGCGGACCTGACGTTCGGGGCGGGCGCGGCAAACGACTTTGCCAATGCCGGGCAGGGTAACGGCGCCACCAGCGGCAACTTCGCGCGAAACGATCGTCGCCAATGCGTCCAGTGCCCCCGAGGCGGTTTTCTTGTCGGTGCTCATCTCTTCCGCGATCGCCGCCACCAACTGGGTCTTTGTCATTTGTTTGGACATGTTTGTCTCCTTTGTTGGCCCCGTCATTTTGGGGGTCATGCATGCCTTTTTACAGCCTGTTGTGGTGATTCACACGCAATTGCAGGGCAAAGCAAGCAGTTTTCGCGCCCAACCCTGTATTTTCGTCCCTTAAAGAAAGGCGGTTTCGTCAAAACTGCGCAATTTTCTGCTGTGAATCCGTTCTAGTGGCATGTCGCGCAGCCTTTCCATGGCCCGAACGCCGATCAGCAAATGTCTGCTGATCTGGCTGCGATAAAAGTCGGTCGCCATGCCGGGAAGCTTCAATTCGCCGTGCAACGGCTTGTCGGAGACGCAAAGAAGCGTGCCGTAGGGCACCCGGAAACGAAAACCATTGGCGGCGATCGTGGCGCTTTCCATATCAAGGGCGATGGCGCGGCTCTGGCTTAGCCGCTGCACAGGTCCCGACTTGTCGCGCAGTTCCCAGTTGCGATTGTCGATGGTCGCGACGGTGCCTGTCCGCATGATGCGCTTCAGTTCATAGCCTTCAAGCTTGGTCACTTCGGCCACCGCCTCTTGCAGGGCGATCTGAATTTCGGCCAGCGCCGGGATCGGCACCCATACCGGCAGATCGGCGTCAAGCACATGATCTTCGCGCACATAGGCATGGGCCAGAACAAAGTCGCCCAGCGACTGGCTGTTGCGCAAGCCGGCGCAATGGCCAACCATCAGCCAGGCATGCGGACGCAAGACGGCTATATGGTCAGTCGCGGTTTTCGCGTTCGAGGGGCCAACCCCGATATTGACCAGGGTAATCCCCTGCCCGCCCGCACGCTTGAGGTGATAGGTGGGCATCTGGGGCAGCCTGTCGAGGGCCGGGATCGGCGCCTTTGCATCGCGGATCACCGCGTTACCCGGCGCCACGAACTCGTCATAGCCAGCGGCCGGGTCAGCCAGTGCGTTGCGGGCAAAAGCCTCAAACTCGTCTACATAGAACTGATAGTTGGTAAAGAGCACATGGTTCTGAAAATGCTCGGGGTCGGTTGCGGAATAATGTGCCAGACGCGCCAGCGAGTAATCCACCCTTTGCGCGGTAAAGGGCGCCAGATGGCCAGACCCGTCGGGGTTGGGGCGCGCGGTGCCATTGACGATATCGTCGTTGGTGGTGCCAAGATCCGGCACATCGAAAAGGTCGCGCAAGGGGAAATCCAGCACCCCTTCCTGTGGCACCGATATGTCGGTCTTTGAGGTGACGGCGAAATGCACCGGCATTGGCGTTGTACTGGCGCCAACCGTCACCGGCACGCCATGGCTACGGATCAGGATCGCGATCTGCTGGGTAAGATAGTCGCGAAAAAGGTCCGGACGGGTCACCGTTGCCACATAGGTGCCGGGTGCAGCAACATGGCCGAAACTCAGCCTGCTGTCAGCGGTGGCATGGCTGGAGGTGGAGATACGAATTTCCGGGTAATAGGCCCGCACCCGCCCCGAAGGGCGCTGCCCGCGCAAGGTCGCGCTGAAATGTTCGACCAGAAAGCGCGTGGCACGGTCATAAAGCAGTTCCAACCGCGCAACGGCGGCGGCGGCATCGGTAAAAGCCTCTGGCGCGGGTACTTCGGGGCATTGCAGGGGGCTCGCTTGATGTTTGGTCATTCGAATACACCTGTCAGTTCGAACCGACGCACATCGACCAGCCCAAGGTCCGAGATGCGCAGTTCCGGGATCACCACGAGTGCCAGAAGCGAGTGCTGCATATAGGCGTTATTCAGCGTGCAGCCGCAGTCGGCCATGGCAGCCACCATTCGGGTCGCGGCGGCAGCCACCTCGGCAGCAGGCCGGTCAGACATGAGCCCGGCAATCGGCAGGGCGACCTGCGCAATCTCCACCTCGCCCTTCCAGACAGTGATGCCGCCACCGATTTCCGCCAGCCTGTTGGCCGCCAGAGCCATCATTTCACGGTCGGTGCCGACAACGATCATATGGTGGCTGTCATGGGCAACGCTCGACGCGATGGCCATGCGCCCGACATAACCAAAGCCCGAGACAAACGCATTGGTGACTTGCCCGGTGGCGCGATGACGTTCGACCAATGATATCTGGGCGATATCCTGATTTTGGTCAGGCTCTGCGATACCGTCCTTGACCATGACCCGCGCCGAAAGGGCCCGGGTCGGTGCCTGATTTTCAACGACACCAATCACCCTGACCGAAACCTCTCCCCGATCTAGCGGGGCACGAATGGCAAAATCCTCGGCCCGTTTGGCTGGCCCCATGCGGACCGTTTGCCGGGCCGCCTGTGGCCATGGGTAATGCGGGCATTGCACGGTGATCTTGCCATCCATGGCAACCACCTTGCCCCGCGCGATCACCTGATCGATGGGCAGCGTTACCAGATCGGGGGTCAGGATCACATCGGCACGCCTGCCCGGCGCGATGGAACCAAGCTCCCTTTCCAGACCGAAATGGCTGGCGGTGTTGATCGTGGCCATTTGCAGCGCCACCAGCGGATCGCAACCACAGGCTATCGCATGGCGCAGCACCCGGTTCATATGCCCCTCATTGACCAGCGTGCCGGAATGGCAGTCATCGGTACAAAGGATGAAGCCACGCGGATCAAGACCCTTTTCGGTGATCGCGGTGATCTGGGTTTCGACATCATACCAGGCAGAACCAAGCCGCATCATCGACCGCATGCCCTGCCGCACCCGCGCAATCGCATCCGCCTCGCAAGTGCCTTCGTGATCATCCGCAGGCCCGCCCGCCGCATAGGCAAGAAACGGACGACCAAGATCGGGGCTGGCATAATGGCCGCCGACCACCTTGCCCGCCCTCTGGGTCGCGGCAATCTCTGCCAGCATCTGCTGACTGCCTGCCACCACGCCGGGAAAATTCATCATCTCCCCCAGCCCGATGATGCCGGGCCATGCCATGGCCTTTTCCACATCATCCGGGCCAATCTCAAATCCGGTTGTCTCCAGCCCAGGTGCAGAGGGCGCGCAAGAAGGCATCTGGGTAAAGATATTGACCGGCTGCAGCAGCGCCTCGTCATGCATCATCCGCACACCGTCGAGACCCAGCACATTGGCGATTTCATGCGGATCTGTGAACATGGTCGTCGTGCCATGCGGAATGACCGCCGCGGCAAATTCTGCCGGGGTCAGCATGCCGGATTCGACATGCATATGACCGTCGCAAAGCCCGGGGATCATATAGCGCCCCCGCGCCTCGATCACTTCGGTATCCGGGCCGATTGTATAGGACAGATCAGGCGCGATGGCGGCAAAGCGGCCCTCGGCGATAGCAATGTCATGGCCGGGCAGGGTTTCGCGGGTATGGACATTGACCCATATCCCGCCGCGGATCACCAGATCGGCTGGCGCACGGCCCGCCGCAACGGCTACGAGACGCGGCGCGGCCTCTGGCCAGGTGGAAATTTTTGCTGTTTGTGTGCTCATGGCAAAATTTGTCAGATGAAGGTGAAATGTGCAAGCACGCCCCAGCGTTCAACGCTTGGAAAAGGTCGCAAGGCAGGCGCGGTCCTGCCGGTGGCTTTCATCGGCGGCTGGCCCGTAGATCAGCACCTCCGGCAGGTCGGGCGGCGTTATCACCCCCAACCGGCTGGCAAAATAGCCGGCAAAATCCGCGTCACGCCAATGCAGGACATTCACCGAAAGGACAAAGAGCGCGCCGGGGGCGGCAACCCTGATCAACTCGTCAATCGCGGTCGGGCCGACGTGGCCCAGGGTAAAGGTGCCCGCGCTGACGATACCTTGATAAGGCCCGCCCGTGATGGAGTGGCTTTTGGTGATATCCGCCTCGAACAGGCTGGAATAGAGCCGCTTTTGCGCCGCAACCGCCAACATCTCGGGCGAGATATCGACACCGTCGATCGGGCCAATGCCATGATGGGCCAGTCGTTGGGCGCAAAGACCGGTCCCGGCGCCGACATCCAGCACTTTGCCCCGGCCACCAGCCGCATGAAACGCATCCGCCACCAGATCCGGCAGGCGATAGTCCTGTGTCCGGGCGAATTCCGTATCATAGCTGTCCGACCAGTCACGATAGAGCCTGCGCGAATCGTCGGGCGAGCGCATCTGGTAGGCAGAATCGAGACTGGGTTTTTCCGGCTCCATCCCAATAGGGACGCACGTCGGCGATGCCGGGTCAATAGGCGCTTTGCAGGGCCTAATGGCGCCGCAAATTACCGCGCCGCTTTTGGGGTCGCCACTCTTGTATCCGGCCACCGGGCCGTGGATAGTCCGGCGCATGAAAAACACGCTTTTGATCTTTGGCCATGGCTATTCGGCCGCGGCGCTGTCCAGCAGGCTCTTGCAAGAGGGTTGGGACATTATCGGCACCACCCGTGACCCTGAAAAAGCCAAGGCCTTGGCAGACAGCGGGATAGAGCCGCTGATCTGGCCCGGAACGGCATTGGCGCCCCATTTGGCGCGCGCTACCCATATCCTCGGCTCTATCGGTGCGAATGCCGGTGGCGACCCGGTTCTGGCCGCCCACGCGGGCGACATTGCCGCCGCCGCATCACATATCGCCTGGGCCGGTTATCTTTCGACCACCGGCGTCTATGGCGATCACCAGGGCGGCTGGGTCGATGAGACGACCGCGCTGACCCCTACGACCGAACGCGGCAAATGGCGGCTGAGGGCCGAAGAACAGTGGCTGGCGCTTGGCCAGAGCTGTGGCCTGCCCGTCCACCTGTTCCGGCTGGCCGGCATTTACGGGCCTGGCCGCGGGCCCTTTGAAAAGGTGCGCAGTCCCGGTGCACGGCTTGTGATCAAGGCGCAGCAATTCATGAGCCGCATCCATGTCGAGGATATTGCCACTGTCCTGGCCGCCTCCATCGCCCGCCCCGCCGCTGGCCGCGCCTATAACGTCTGCGACGATGAGCCGAGCCCGCCGGAATCCGTGCTGTTGCACGCCGCCCGGCTTTTGGGCCTGCCGCCACCGCCCGCTGTCCCCTTGGCCGAGGCGGATATGACCCCGATGGCCCGCAGCTTCTACGCGGAATCGAAAAAGGTCTGTAACCGGCGCATCAAGGAAGAGCTTGGCGTGACGCTGGCTTACCCGACCTATCGCGAAGGTTTGGCAGCCCTTCTGGCGGAAGAGGTCGACAAGCGCTGATCCGCCCGGATAACAGGCGCGTGACCTGTTGAAAGGAAAGTTGCAGACGGGCAAGATCACCCCATATCCGCAACAGTGAAATTGTGCGCGAGGGAAAGACCATGGCCGACAAGACCAGATCCTATGCCAAAACCGCCGAAGCGGTCGCAGCGCTGAATGCCGAACAGTTTCGTGTGACGCAGACCGATGGCACCGAACGGCCCTTTACCGGCACCTACTGGGATCACAAGGAACCGGGGCTTTACGTTGATATCGTCTCGGGGGAGCCGCTGTTTTCGTCGGACGACAAGTTTGATTCCGGCTGCGGCTGGCCCAGCTTTACCCAGCCGGTTGACGATGGCTTTGTCGCCGAAAGACGCGACGCGAGCCTTGGCATGATCCGGACAGAGGTTCGTTCAACCCATGGCGACAGCCACCTTGGCCATGTCTTCCCTGACGGGCCGCGCGACCGGGGCGGGTTGCGCTATTGTATAAACTCCGCCTCCTTGCGTTTCATCCCGCTCGACCGGCTGGAGGCGGAAGGGTACGGCGACTACGTTGGCAAGATCGGAAAGGAAGCATCCAAATGAGTGAAACGGCAATTCTGGCAGGCGGTTGTTTTTGGGGCATGCAGGATCTGATCCGCAAGATCCCCGGGGTTCTTTCGACGCGCGTCGGCTATACTGGCGGCGATGTGGCCAACGCCACCTATCGCAACCATGGCACCCATGCCGAGGGGATCGAGGTCATCTTTGACCCCGCACAGCTCAGCTATCGGGAACTTCTGGAATTTTTCTTCCAGATCCATGACCCTTCGACGCCGAACCGGCAAGGCAATGATCGTGGCCCGTCTTACCGATCGGGAATCTATTACCTGTCGGACGCACAGCGCGAAGAGGCGCTGCGCACGATCGCGGATGTCGATGCCTCGGGTCTCTGGCCCGGCAAGGTGGTGACAGAGGTGAAGCCGGCCGGCGACTTTTGGGAAGCAGAGCCAGAACATCAGGACTATCTGGAGCGCATTCCTAACGGCTATACCTGCCATTTCCCGCGCCCCGGCTGGCGATTGCCAAAAGCCGCGGCCTGACAGGTAGGCCAGCAGAATATCAGGCTGCACCACAAGGTGCGGCCTTTTCTATGCGGTCTGGCCGCTTTCCTCGGCGCGTTCCGCCAGCCTTGCCTGTTGCTTTTGCATGGAAGCCCGCGCCTCTTCCCGCCGCTTGGCGATTTCATAGCCAAGCGCGCCGATCAGCGAAATGCCGATGATCACCACCGCCAGCGCCGACAGCGCTGGTGTCGTGCCCTGCCGCACCTCGCCCGCCAGCACGGTGACAAGGGTCTTGTCCGCGAGAATGGCAAAGGTTGTGGTGTTGTAGTTCTCGAAAGACGACAAAAACCCGATAACCGCTGCCGAAATCAACGCGGGTTTCAGAAAGGGCAGCAGTATCTGCCAAAAGACCTGCGGGTGGGTTGCACCCAGATCCAGCGCGGCCTCTTCCTGCGTCCGGTCGAACCTTTGCAAGCGCGCCATGATGATCAGCAGGCAATAGGCGGAAATGAAGCTCGACTGGCCAAAGATGGTCAGCATCGTCCCGTTATAGAAGGTCGCCCGGGTGATGTCGGTCATGCTGAGCAGGTCTTTCCAGAAGATCACCGTCGAAATGCCGATGATCACACCCGGCGTCAGCACCGGCGAAACAGTAACCAGATAAAAGAGCCCGCGCGCCTTGGGATAAATCTGGTTCATCACCACTGCCGCCGCCAACCCCGTCGGCACCGCAAGCGCCACGACGCCAAGACCGATAACAACCGAATTGCGCAGCCCCTCCATCATCGACCGGTGGTTCCAAAGCTCCACAAACCAGTTGAGGGTAAAGGCCTCGAACGGCACGGCCTGCGGATAGCGGGGCGTGTTGAAGGCGGTGATCGACATGACGATCAGCGGCCCGAAGAGATAGAGAAAGAAAAGCGTGATGTAAAAGCCGATCATCGACTTCATGATAAGGCGGGAGCTCATCGCAATGTCTCCCCCAGTGATACTTTGAACAGTTTCAGAACCAGCATCACAAAGATGATGCAAGCTGACAGGAGGATGAAGGCATAGGCCGCACCCCGCGGCCAGTTGAAGGCCTGAAAGAAGAAGTCATAGACGATGGAGGTGAACCAGAGCGTGCGCGGCCCGCCAAGGAACTGCGGTGCGGCCAGCGACCCCGCCGACAGCATGAAAACCATGGTACAGCCCGATGCGATACCCGGTTTGGCATAGGGGATAATCACGTCCCGATGTATCTTCCAGCGCGGCGCCCCCAGATCATGCGCTGCCTCTATTTGGTTTTTATCGAGACTTTCCAACGCGTTATAAAGCGGGAACATCATTATCAGCAGATAGGCATAAGACAGGCCGACATAAAGACCGACATTGTTGGCCAGAAAATCTATCGGCGCTTCTGTCAGGCCGGTGCCCATCAGGAACTGGTTGATAAGCCCCTTGGATGTCAGCAACAGCCGCAACGAGAAGGCTCGCAGGATCTCGTTCACCCAATAGGGCACGATCAAAAGCAGCATCATCAGCCGCACTTTTTGGATCGTCCCGCCCTGCGCCATGTAATAGGCGACCGGATAGCAGATCACCAAATTCACTACCGTCACGATGATCGAAATGACGATCGAGTAGCCAAAGGCCCAAAGGTGCAGCGTGTTCCACTCGCCGCTCGACTGTTCGACAAAGAAGGATTTGTACTGATCAAGCGTCAGCACATCTTCCGGCCCGCCCCGCTTTGACGGTGACAGCTTTGGATGAAAGCTTTCGTCGATCATGTAAAGGTACGGCAGAACCACCAGAAAGAGGATCCAGAAGCCGACAAACAGAATGAAGGCCGTGCCCAGCACCTTGCCATTGCGGTCCAGAAACGACTTGCGCCCCGGATCGGTCGAATTGCGACCGTCGCGCCAGGCCATGATCCAGAAAACCCCGATGACAAGGACCGGGATCAGAAAGACGATAAGGCGACTACTCACGGGCTAGCATCCCCTCTGGCAGGATCAGCCCCTGTGACGGGTCATAGCTGATCGGGGTCTTGGCGCCCTTTTCCGGTGTGCTGCTCATGCTGTTGTGACCGATGGTCATGGTGATTTCCTTGCGCGCCGCGGCACGAAGATAGACATGGGTCAGATTGCCCTCGAACGCGACGGAGGTCACATCGGCGCTGATGGTGCAATCATCCGCCCCCGCCGTCGGTTGCAGCGATTCCGGACGCACAAAGAGAACCGCCTGATCGCCGGGTTTCAGCCCTTTGGGGTTGCGGCCACGCAACGGGCCGCAGGCGGTTTCCAGAAGGGCGCCATCGCCATCGGCCCGCAGCACCTTGCCGGCAAAGGCGTTATTCTCGCCAACGAAAGAGGCGACAAAGGCGGTATCCGGCGCGCTGTAAATCGTCTTGCCATCGCCGATCTGCTGAATGACCCCATCGCTCATCACGGCGATACGGTCCGACATAGTCAGCGCCTCGCCCTGATCGTGGGTGATATAGATAAAGGTAATGCCAATCTGCTGCTGAATGGCGCGCAGCTCATTGCGCATATGTTGGCGAAGCTTCAGGTCCAGCGCCGAAAGCGGTTCGTCCAGCAACAGAACCTTTGGCTGCACCGCAAGCGCACGGGCAATCGCCACCCGCTGTTTCTGCCCGCCCGACAGCTCGCTGACCAGCTTTTGCCCCTGCCCCGGCAGGGCGATCAGCTCCAACAGTTCGTCGGCCTTTTTCATCCGCTCGGCCTTGCCGACATTGCGTACCCGCAAGCCGTAGGTGATATTGTCGGCCACACTCATCAGCGGAAAAAGTGCAAGGTTCTGGAAGATCAGCGCGGTTGGCCGCTTGTTCGGCCCGATACCGGCCATATCCTGACCGCTGATCCGCACCGCGCCCTGCGTCGGCTCCAGAAAGCCTGAAATGGTTCGCAGGATCGTGGTCTTGCCGCATCCTGACGGGCCAAGAAAAGAAAAGAACTCCCCCCCCTTGATGTCCAATGTCGCGTTATCAACCGCGGTGAATTGCCCGAATCTTACCGTGACCCGATCAAGCTCTACGCTTGCCTTCATGAACCCTTAGCCCCTTCCCCTGTTCGCCGCGCCGCGCATTTTGCCAAAGCCGCGACCCGACGATCCTGCAAAGCGAACCCGGCCCTGATCCAGTCAAAGCCGGGTTCCAATGTTATCTCGGCTTATGCCGCCTTGAACTTGTCCGCATACTGGCTGCGGATTTCCGCGTACCAGGTCGGTTCGGGCGGCCATGCCCAGAGATTGGCCAAGGCATCGCCCGGGAAGGCCTCCTGGAAGTTCTTCTTGAAGACGTCAGAGGTAAAGGCATCCGCCCCGGTCACCACCGGATTGTAGCCCGAACCATCGGCGACGGCCCCCGAAGCTTCCGGCGTATGCAGGTAGTTCAGGAATTCATAGACCGCATCGACGTTCGCCGCGCCCTTCAGCATGGACAGGCCGTCCATCCAGGCGATCGCGCCTTCTTTCGGGGCTGTATAGTTGACCGGATTGCCTTCGCGTTTGAGCGAGAGCGCTGGGCCATCCCAGGTCACGCCAATCCAGACGTCATTTTCCATCAAACCCGATTTGGTGTTATCGGCCGAATCCCAGAACTGTTTGACGAACTTCTTGTTCTCGATCGCAAAGGCCAAGATCGGATCCCAGATCTTCTTGAAACTGTCCTCGTCCTTGTAGCCATCAAGCATGCGGTTAGACGGCAGCGTGCCATTGCCGTCCCACCAAAGTCCGATCGACAAAAGGAAGGAATGTGGGCGGCCTTGCGTATGGCCCATGACGCCTTCTTCCCAAAGTGATCCATAAGAAAGCTGCGCCGGGTCGCCGGGATAAAGGTCGGTACGATAGGAAATCGCCTCTGACCCCCAGCAGTGCGGCAGATGGTGAAGGCCGCCGTCCCACTCCCATAGGGCCTGCGAACTGCCAAGCATGGAAGGCAGTACGTTACCGACGTTCGTCAGCCTGCTCATGTCATAGGGCGCGAGAACCTCCAGATCCTTGTATTGTGGCGCCCGGTTCACGGTGGGCGAGCAGATGTCGAACCCTTCGCCACCGGTCGCCTGCAGCTTGTTGATCTGCTCTTCGTTTTGCGAGAAAGGCGTCTGGTTGACCTTGATCCCGGTCGCGCTTTCGAAATTGGGGATCACATCACCCGGAAATTCGTCCGACCACATCAACAGGTTCAACTCACCCGAGGAGGCCAGCGCCTTGCTGGAAATGATGGCCGGAGCTGCAAGCACGCCAGCACCTGCGACTGTGCGCTTCAAGAATGTCCGGCGATTGACAGAGGGTATGATCAGTTTCACGTCACGTTCTCCCTATTGGTATTTGTGTCTTTTGTCAGGCTGTTCACTAGCCCCCCAAAGCAGTGCGTTGAGGTAAAGTCATGGTCCGATCACGCAACGAAACCGCGCCCCCGCGGCCTGACTTATAGATGGAATTCTTTGCGCTTTTTCTACGTCTGTCAACGATTGTCCTGCGGGCAAGGCCAAGCGGAAGATCCGCGGTCGAAGGTCACCAACACGCCAGAGCCACTTGGTCGAACTGCCTATTTACCTAACCGGATCTGCGTCAGGCGACGGTCGCGTCGCTCCATCATCCGGTCGATCAGCTTGCGCGCCATCCTGAGGAGTGTAGCGGCATGGCGCGGGTCTTGCGCAAGATCGCGGGATTCTGACGGGTCATCTTGCAGATCGAACAAGAGCGGCGGGATGCCGCTGCCGAAATGCACATATTTCCAGCCCGCCTCGCGCAGAATGCTGACGCCGCTTTGACTGCTGTCCAGCCCCATGCTGCGTTGAAAACGCGTTGGGCTGACAGGGTCTCCGAAATCCGCCTCCAGAAAGACCGCATCGCGCCAGTTGGCGGGCGCTGCCCCGGCAAGCAGGGGCAGAAGCGAGCGGCCGTCCATTGCCTCGGGTGCCACCCGGCCGATCCAGTCAAGGATCGTCGGCGCGATATCGACAGATTCGCTAAGCGCCGCGACATGCCGCCCACCGACCGAGCGGTTAGGATCCCGAACGATAAGCGGCACGCGGAAGGCCGGATCAAAGACGCTTTCCTTGCCCCACATCTGCTTGTGGCCCAACATCTCCCCGTGGTCGGCAGTCAGGACTACCAGCGTCCGCCCCGCCTGCCCTGACCGATCCAGCCAGTCGAGCAAACGGCCGATATGATGATCGACTTCGGCCACCAGCCCCAGATAGATCGCCCGCAACTCCGCAACCATATCCGCGTCCAGCGATGTGACATTTCCGTCAAACCCCCAGAATAGCCCGCGAACCGCAGGCGCGCTGAACCAGGCTTTGAGGAAGGGATGATCCGGTCGCGACAGGTCGGGTGGCGGCAGGCTCGCAGGATCGATTAGCCGGTTATAGGGCGCAGGCGCCACCAGCGGTGGATGCGGGCGGATATAGGTGACATGCGCAAACCAGGGCCTGTCGCGGCGAATGTCCAGCGCCTGAATGGTCTGGTCGGTGAGATAGGCTGTGTCACTATCCTCTGCCCGGTAAAGCGCTGGGTCAGAGGGGCGCGGCGCGACCCCCGCCACTGCGGCTTGCGGGCGAAAGAGCGGTGGCACCGGCCCATCCCCGGCAAGGGGGAAATCATACCCCTTGGCGCGCAAATGGGCAGGCCATTCCAGACCCGCCTCCAACCGCATCTCTACAAGCTCGCGAAAACCGGGCGCTACCCCCTCATATGTTAGAAGGTCAGGATCTTCGGGGTCGAGTAAGCCGGGATCAGCGCTGATGTCGCTGTAACCAAACAACAATGGCTCATAGCCAGCGCGGCGCGCCTCGGTGCCAACAGTCACATGATGCCGGGCAAGCGGTGTGCCATTGCGGATCGCCCGGTGGTTCATCGCATAAAGACCGGTAAGCAGGCTGGCCCGCGCCGGACCACAGGGAACCGTTACGGTGAAATGGTTGTCAAAGACCGTGCCAGAAGCGGCCAGACGGTCAAGATTGGGCGTCGGCACGTGATTGGCCAAGGCACCCTGCAACACCTCGTTCGCCATCTGATCTATCGTGATGAACAGAACATTGCCGGGCTGCATCGTGTTTCTTCCCCCTTACCCCTTTTGGCCCTACCAGCGGTTTTCCCGGGCGACCTGCGCCTCTTGCAGAAGCCATTCTCGCAACAACTGTGCGTCGGGATGGTCCGCCCCCTCTTCCGGCGTCAGCAGAAAGAACCCTTCGGTAATCGGCAAGGCCAATTCGAACGGCCTGACCAGCCTGCCGCTTGCAATTTCCGGCCCGGTCATCGAATGGCGCCCAAGCGCCACCCCGGCATTGTTCGCTGCCACCTCCAACGCCATCAAGGTCGTATCGAAATGCGCGCCGGAACCAGAATCGACCCTCGTCGCCCCCGCTGCCGTCAGCCACGCCCCCCAACCATCCTGATAGCCCAGCACATGCAAGAGCCGCTCATTGGCCAGATCGTCAGGCTCCCGCAACCTTTGCGCCGTTTCAGGCGTGCAAAGCGGGCAGATCGTTTCCCAGGTGATACGGTCAGCGCGAAAGCCCGGCCAGGTGCCGGTACCATAACAGATATCAAGATCGAACCTCTCCGATTCCAGATCGCGTTCCCAGACCGACGATACGATGCGGATCTGCATGTCAGGGTGCACCGCGAAGAAGCGCGGCAAGCGCGAGGCGATCCAGTTGACGGCGAAACCGACCTGCGCCCGCACCGTCAAAGTCTCGCTCCGGCTCTTGCCGAAAACTTCTTCGGTTCCGGCCCCCAGCCGTTGAAAGGCGTCCTGCACCTTGGGCAAATAGGCCTCGCCCACCTTGGTCAGGATCAAAGATCGGGGCCGACGCTCGAACAGCAGTTCCCCCAGATGATGCTCGAGCAGCTTCACCTGTTTGGAAATGGCTGCCTGGGTGACGAACAGTTCCTGTGCCGCATTGGTAAAGCTGAGATGGCGGGCGCTGGCCTCAAATGACCGTAGCCAGTTCAAGGGGGGTAGGCGCCGTGACATTCCAGAACCGCTCCTTATTTCCTCGGGCCCTTTATGGGCGGGCCAACCATCGCCACAATGGCGGGCCGATTCTGAACAACCATGCCATAACTTTCATTTGCCCTTTGTCCTTCTATTGGTCAATTGCGGACTGGTTAAGGCGCGGCGATAAGTGGCCGGACACTCTGGATTGGATGGCATCAATGTTCAGTATTTCCCCCTCTGCCCGCCTGCGGCCTTCACCTTTTTTCGAGGCAACGCAAGCCGAAGGCGTCACCTCCTTTACCACGTATAACCACACGCTGATGCCCACTTCTTACGGCAAGCCGGAGGAAGAATATTGGCGGCTGATCAATGGCGTCAGCCAATGGGACGTCGCCTGCGAACGGCAGGTGCAGCTGCGCGGACCAGATGCTGGCCGTCTGGCGCAGATCCTTGCGCCGCGCGATCTGAGCACATGTGTTGCGGGTCAGGGAAAATATGTGCCGCTATGCAATCATGACGGGGTCCTGATCAACGATCCGATCCTGCTGAAACTGGCCGACGACCTTTACTGGCTGTCGATCGCCGATTCCAACATCTGGTTTTGGGCACAGGCCATCGCCGCCGAGCGCGGCCTGCGGGTCGAGGTCAGCGAACCCGACGTCTCGCCCATGGCGCTGCAGGGGCCGAAGGCGGCAGATATTGTTGCCCATGTTTGTGGCTATTGGGTGCGTTCGCTCAAATATTTCTGGTTCCGCGAAACAGAGGTCGAGGGGATCCCCGTCGTTGTCGCGCGCTCTGGCTGGTCACAGCAGGGCGGTTACGAGATCTACCTGCGCGATTGCAGTAAGGGCACCCGCCTGTGGAATATCTTCCGCGAGGCAGGAAAGCCCTGGGACATCGGGCCCGGCAATCCCAACTGGTGCGAGCGGGTTGAAAGC
>JBARVM010000494.1:0-2664 GCA_049646265.1 Paracoccaceae bacterium | reverse complement strand
ATCCTCGGCCGCGACACGGCCCAGGATGCGCTCGGCCAGCGTCGCGACGACTTCGCCGTCGTTGACCGCCGGTTCGGCCGTGATCCCCGCTTCGGTGCCGCAGTCCAGCATACGCACGATGCAGTCCTGCGCCACATCCACCAGACGGCGGGTCAGGTAGCCCGAGTTCGCGGTCTTGAGCGCGGTATCGGCCAGACCCTTACGGGCGCCGTGGGTCGAGTTGAAATATTCAAGAACGGTCAGACCTTCCTTGAAGTTCGAGATGATCGGCGTCTCGATGATCTCGCCCGACGGTTTGGCCATCAGGCCGCGCATCCCGCCAAGCTGCTTCATCTGGGCAGGCGAACCCCGCGCACCGGAGTGCGACATCATGTAGACAGAGTTCGGCTCCTTTTCGGCGCCGGTATCGTCTTTGCGCACGGCAGAGATTTCAGCCATCATCGCGTTGGCGACCGCATCGGAACATTTCGACCAGGCATCGACAACCTTGTTATATTTCTCGCCCTGAGTGATCAGGCCGTCCATATATTGCTGTTCGAATTCCTTGACCTGATCCTGAACCTCACCGACGATCTTCCATTTGCTGTCAGGGATGACCATGTCATCCTTGCCAAAGGAAATACCGGCCTTGAAGGCTTCGCGGAAACCAAGACCCATGATCTGGTCACAGAAGATCACGCTCTCTTTCTGGCCGCAGTAACGGTAGACATTGTCGATGACGTTCTGCACGTCTTTCTTGCGCAACAGACGGTTCACAAGATCAAACGGTGCCTTGGCGTTTTTCGGCAAGAGCGCGCCAAGGCGCATCCGGCCCGGCGTGGTTTCAAAGCGCTTGACAACCTCGTTACCCTCTTCGTCGATCTGGGTGACGCGGGCTTGGATCTTGGCGTGCAGATGTACTTCGCCAGCGTCCAGCGCATGCTGCACCTCTTCGACAGAGGCAAAGATCATGCCTTCGCCCTTCATGCCTTCGCGCATCATCGAGACATAGTAAAGACCAAGCACCATGTCCTGAGACGGAACGATGATCGGCGCGCCGTTGGCGGGCGACAGAACGTTGTTCGTCGACATCATCAAGACACGGCATTCCAACTGCGCCTCAAGGCTCAAGGGCACGTGAACGGCCATCTGGTCGCCGTCGAAGTCGGCGTTGAAGGCCGAACAGACCAGCGGGTGAAGCTGGATCGCCTTGCCCTCGATCAGAACCGGCTCAAACGCCTGAATGCCAAGACGGTGCAGGGTCGGCGCGCGGTTCAGCATGACCGGATGTTCGCGGATCACCTCATCAAGGATATCCCAGACCTCCGGCCGCTCCTTTTCCACCAGCTTCTTGGCTTGCTTGACGGTCGAAGAAAGCCCCTTCGCCTCCAGCCGCGAATAGATGAACGGCTTGAATAGTTCCAAGGCCATCTTCTTCGGCAGACCGCACTGATGCAGTTTCAGTTCCGGGCCGGTCACGATGACCGAACGGCCGGAAAAGTCGACGCGCTTGCCCAGAAGGTTCTGGCGGAAGCGGCCCTGCTTGCCTTTCAGCATGTCAGAGAGCGACTTCAGCGGGCGCTTGTTGGCCCCGGTGATGACGCGGCCACGACGGCCGTTATCGAACAAGGCATCGACCGATTCCTGCAGCATCCGCTTTTCGTTGCGCACGATGATGTCGGGCGCACGCAGCTCAATCAGCCGCTTCAGACGGTTGTTGCGGTTGATGACCCGGCGATAAAGATCGTTGAGGTCCGAAGTGGCAAACCGGCCACCATCGAGCGGCACGAGCGGGCGCAGTTCCGGCGGGATGACCGGAACGACCGTCAGCACCATCCATTCCGGGCGGTTGCCGGATTCAAGGAAGCTCTCGACGATCTTCAGCCGCTTGATGATCTTTTTCGGCTTCAACTCGCCCGTGGCAACCTTCAGCTCTTCGCGGAGCTGTTCGGCGGTTGCCTCCAGATCGATCTGGCTCAGCATCTCGCGGATCGCCTCTGCGCCAATATTGGCGGTAAAGGCGTCGGCACCGTAAAGATCCTGCGCGTCCAGATATTCCTCTTCCGACATCAGCTGACCATAGGTCAGGTCGGTCAGACCGGGTTCGATAACGACGTAGTTTTCAAAGTAAAGAATCCGCTCCAGATCACGCAACGTCATGTCGAGCATCAGGCCGATCCGGGAGGGCAGGGACTTCAGGAACCAGATATGCGCAACGGGCGCTGCCAGTTCGATATGGCCCATCCGCTCGCGGCGGACCTTTTGCAGCGTAACCTCGACGCCGCATTTCTCGCAGACAACACCGCGATATTTCATGCGTTTGTACTTGCCGCACAAGCATTCGTAATCCTTGATCGGGCCAAAGATACGCGCGCAGAACAGACCGTCACGCTCCGGCTTGAAGGTCCGGTAGTTGATGGTTTCGGGTTTCTTGATCTCGCCGTAGGACCACGACAGGATACGCTCCGGCGAGGCGAGCGAGATCTTGATCTCGTCGAACTGCTTGGGCGCGGCCAGCGGGTTGAACGGGTTAGTGCTGAGTTCCTGGTTCATTTTCATGTCCTTTAACAAGGTTCCGGGGGCGGCAGGGCGAAGGGGTTAGCTCCGCCCTGCCGGGGCAGTCTTGGGGCGGGGTTAACCCGCCATCCATTCAGCCCTCTTCCTCCGAATCCAGGAGTTCCATGT
>JBARVM010000493.1:0-5227 GCA_049646265.1 Paracoccaceae bacterium | reverse complement strand
CGCAGGGCACATTCCACACCGAACAGGCCGTGGCCTACGGCACATGCATGGTCGGCATCATGCGGTGCGACGTCATCGCCGAAGGCGTGATCGCGGCGGTGAGGGGATGAAGATGCGCACGCTCACGCTCGCCCTTGGTTTCTGTGTACTTCTTGCCGCTTGCGTCGCCGAGGAGCCAAGGGTGGCCGGCACGTCTGGCGTTGAGGCCCTTCTGACCGATCCACGCTTTGAAACCGTCAAACCGGGTCCGAATGCGGTGGAGGCGCTGGATGCCCTCATGATCTTCGACCGCGTTTGCGTCGAGACCCATCCGAGCTTGGCGCGCGCGGAAAAGGCCGTCCGCGCGATGCCCTTCCAGCAGAACCCGGCAAGCGGCACCTATTATCACCGCACGCTCGATCTTTCGATCAAGCTGGTGAAGGAAAACAAAGGCGCCTGTTCGATGGTCTTCGTCTCCACCGAGAAAGAGCGGTTGGGCATTACCTTGCTCTTCGCCGCCGCAGTTTCCACCACAGGCAGCGTCGGCGTGGATGTGGAAGCGGACGCGGCAACCTCCACGGGTCCGGGAAATTCCGAATTCGTCATTTTCCCCGTCGGGAAAAAGGGCAACCGCACCTATTTTCATGCCGTCCTGAGCCCTGCCAACTGACGCCGGGGAAACAAAGGAAACCACACATGTCCGTACTCGTCGACAAGAACACCAAAGTCATCTGCCAGGGCCTCACCGGCTCGCAGGGCACATTCCACACCGAACAGGCCGTGGCCTACGGCACCCGCATGGTCGGCGGCGTGACACCCGGCAAGGGCGGGCAAAGCCATATCGGCCTGCCGGTCTTTGACAGCGTCCATGAGGCGCGCGCCGCGACAGAGGCGAACGCAACGGTGATCTACGTCCCGCCACCCTTTGCCGCCGACAGTATTCTGGAGGCGATAGATGCAGAGATGGAGCTGATCGTCTGCATCACCGAAGGTATCCCGGTGCTGGACATGATGAAGGTCAAGCGCGCGCTTGAAGGGTCGAAATCGCGGCTGATCGGGCCAAACTGCCCCGGCATCATCACCCCCGGCGAATGCAAGATCGGCATCATGCCCGGCCATATCCATATGAAGGGCTCCTGCGGCGTTGTCTCCCGCTCCGGCACCTTGACCTATGAGGCGGTCAAGCAGACCACCGATCTTGGCCTTGGCCAGTCCTCCGCCGTGGGCATCGGCGGCGACCCGATCAAGGGCACCGAACATATCGACGTTTTGGAGATGTTCCTCGCCGACCCCGACACCCACTCGATCATCATGATCGGCGAGATCGGCGGCAGCGCCGAGGAGGAGGCCGCCCAGTTCCTTGCGGATGAAAGGAAACGCGGCCGCTGGAAACCCACCGCCGGTTTCATCGCCGGACGCACCGCGCCGAAAGGCCGCCGCATGGGCCATGCCGGCGCCATCGTCGCCGGTGGCAAGGGCGATGCGGAATCGAAGATCGAGGCGATGCGCTCCGCCGGCATCATCGTGGCCGACAGCCCCGCCGGATTGGGTGAGGCCGTGATGAAGGCGATCGGCTAGAGATCCCGCGCGGGTGCCCCCCAGGCTCGCACCGGGGGCGCCTTCCACGAGACGAAAAGACGAACAAAACCATAGGCCAACAATCTTTCAGGCCCGAACCCCACGCCACGGGTCCCAACCCCCAAGAGGTCCAACCATGACCGACCATCCTCAGAACGACCAGTTCCACGCCTCTTCCTTCCTGCAAGGGGCAAATGCGGCCTATGTCGAACAGATGTACGCCCGTTTCGCCGCCGACCCCCAGTCGGTCGATGCGGCATGGGCGGCGTTTTTCCGATCGCTCGGCGATGGGGAAATGGATGTGAAGAAAGAGGCGGAAGGCGCCTCATGGGGCCGCAGTGACTGGCCACCAGTACCACAGGATGACCTGACCGCCGCCATGACCGGCGAATGGAAGATCGACGCCAAGACCACCGGCGACAAGATCCGCGCCAAGGCGGCAGAGATCGGGGTCGCCGTCAGCGACGAAGACGTCAAACGCGCGGTTCTTGACAGTGTGCGGGCGCTGATGCTGATCCGTGCCTACCGGATCCGTGGCCATCTGGCCGCCGATCTCGACCCATTGGGCCTGCAGACCACCGGCAGCCACCCCGAACTTGATCCGGCCTCCTACGGCTTTGGCGAAGCTGACATGGATCGGCCGATCTTCATCGACAATGTGCTGGGCCTGTCACATGCCTCCATGCGTGAAATCCACGACATGGTCCGCCGCACTTACTGCGGCACTTTCGCCTTGCAATATATGCACATATCCGACCCCGAGCAGGCCGGTTGGCTGAAGGAGCGGATCGAAGGGTACGGCAACGAGATCAGCTTTACCCGCGAAGGCCGCCGCGCCATCCTGAACAAGCTGGTAGAGGCCGAAGGGTTCGAAAAGTTCCTGCAGGTGAAATATACCGGCACCAAACGTTTCGGCCTTGATGGCGGTGAATCGCTGATCCCGGCGATGGAACAGAGCATCAAACGCGGCGGCAACCTTGGCGTGAAAGAGGTCATCATCGGCATGCCGCACCGCGGCCGTCTGTCAGTGCTGGCCAATGTGATGATGAAACCCTACCGGGCGATCTTCAACGAATTTCAGGGCGGCAGTTTCAAGCCGGATTCCGTCGACGGTTCGGGCGATGTGAAATATCACCTCGGTGCCTCGTCCGACCGCACCTTTGACGACAATACCGTGCACCTGTCGCTGACCGCCAACCCCAGCCATCTGGAGGCGGTCAACCCCGTGGTCCTTGGCAAGGCGCGCGCCAAACAGGATCAGCGCCACGATACCGACCGCGATCAGATCCTGCCGATCCTTCTGCATGGCGATGCCGCCTTTGCCGGGCAGGGCGTCGTGGCGGAATGTTTCGGCCTGTCGGGCCTGCGCGGCCACCGCACCGGCGGCACCATCCACATCATCGTCAATAACCAGATCGGCTTTACCACCGCGCCCTCGTTCAGCCGCTCCTCCCCCTATCCGACCGACATCGCCCTGATGGTCGAGGCGCCGATCTTCCACGTCAACGGCGACGATCCGGAGGCCGTGGTCCATGCCGCCCGCGTCGCCACCGAGTTCCGGCAGAAGTTTCACAAGGATGTGGTCATCGACATTTTCTGCTATCGCCGCTTTGGCCATAACGAAGGTGACGAGCCGATGTTCACCAACCCGGCCATGTACACCAAGATCCGCAAACAAAAGACCACACTGCAGCTTTACACCGAACGGCTCGTTGCCGACGGGCTGATCCCCGAGGGCGAGATCGAGGATATGAAGGCGGCCTTTCAGGCTCACCTCAATGAAGAGTTTGAAAGCGGCAAGGAGTACAAGCCCAACAAGGCCGACTGGCTCGACGGCCGCTGGGGGCAGATGAAGCCGAAGGATCTAGATAATTACCAGCGCGGCGAAACCTGGATCAAACCCGAAGCCATGGCAAAGATCGGCGCGGCGCTCAGCCGGGTTCCGCCCGGCTTCGATCTGCACAAGACCGTCGCGCGCCTGCTCGAAGCCAAGAAGCAGATGTTCGAAACCGGCAAGGGATTTGACTGGGCAACCGCCGAAGCACTGGCCTTTGGTTCGCTTTTGCTCGAAGGCTTCCCGGTGCGCCTGTCCGGTCAGGATTGCACGCGCGGCACTTTCAGCCACCGCCACTCCGGCTGGATCGATCAGACGACAGAGGAACGGCACTATCCCCTGAACCATATCGGCCCCGGCCAGTCCCGCTATGAAGTGATCGATTCCATGTTGTCGGAATATGCGGTCCTTGGCTTTGAATATGGCTATTCGCTGTCGGAACCCAATGCACTCGTCATGTGGGAAGCGCAGTTCGGCGATTTCGCCAATGGCGCCCAGATCATGTTCGACCAGTTCATTTCCTCTGGCGAAAGCAAATGGTTGCGGCTGTCAGGCCTTGTCTGCCTCTTGCCGCACGGTTTCGAAGGCCAGGGGCCCGAACATTCCTCGGCCCGGCTCGAACGGTTCCTGCAAAGCTCGGCCCACGATAACTGGATCGTTGCCAACTGCACGACACCGTCCAACTACTTCCATATCCTGCGCCGCCAGATGCACCGCGATTTCCGCAAACCACTGATCCTGATGACGCCGAAATCGTTGCTGCGCCATCCCAAGGCCATCTCCGACGCCGATGATTTCACCGACGGCTCCTATTTCCACCGCTGCCTCTGGGACGATGCGCAAAAGGGCCATTCCGACCTGAAACTCAAGCCAGACGCCAAGATCAAGCGCGTCGTGCTCTGCTCCGGCAAGGTCTATTTCGACCTTCTGGCCGAACGTGACGCCCGTGGTCAGGATGACACTTACCTTCTGCGGGTCGAACAGCTTTACCCGATCCCGGGCCGGTCGCTGCGCACCGAACTCAGCCGCTTTTTGCAGGCCGAGGTGGTCTGGTGCCAGGAAGAGCCGAAAAACCAGGGCGCCTGGTTCCATATGGAGCCGGAATTGGAACTGATCCTGACAGAGATCGGCGCCAAACATAAACGCCCCCGCTATGCCGGCCGCATTGCCGCCGCCTCGCCCGCCACCGGTCTGGCCAGCCGCCACAAGTTTGAACAGGAAACCCTTGTCGCAGAGGCCCTGGGCTAACGCCTACCCTGCCCCCCGAAGGAGTTGAGAATGACCGATGTCATGGTACCCACACTGGGTGAAAGCGTAACAGAAGCAACCGTTTCCACCTGGTTCAAGAAGGTCGGCGACCGGGTCGAACAGGATGAAATGCTGTGCGAGCTTGAAACCGACAAGGTTTCGGTAGAGGTGCCCGCCCCCGCCGCCGGCGTTCTGGCAGAGATCCTCGCCCCCGAAGGCGCCACGGTCGATACCAAGGCCCGGCTGGCCATCATCACCGAAGGCGCCAGCGCCGACGCACCCGCCGCCGCGGCCAAACCCGCCGCCGCCAAACCCGCTGCCGAACCGACCGCCGAGGCGACCGAACCGGCCACAGGCAAGGCGGTCGAAGACGCGCCCGCCGCCAGAAAGGCCATGGCAGAGGCAGGCCTGTCGCGCGATCAGGTCCAACCCTCAGGCCGCGATGGCCGCGTGATGAAGGAGGACGTGGCCCGCGCCGTCAAAGGCCAGGCAGAGGCCGCACCGGCCGCCGCCTCCGCCGTGCCCGCTCCGGCCGCCCCGCCCCGCGCCCCTGTCCCGGCAGAGGATGCGGCGCGCGAGGAACGGGTC
>JBARVM010000492.1:0-2171 GCA_049646265.1 Paracoccaceae bacterium | reverse complement strand
GGCATACTCCGTTACCATGGTCATTGTGCAAGATTGGACGCAGGCCACAAGCAGATCCTTGGCCAGACTTCTTTTCTTGAGCAAAAAACTGCTTTAGGACGAGAATATCCTGAAAGCCCGCTGGGTTGGCGGCCGGTATTGAGTTAGATCCCTGGAATGAAGCCACGTTTTGCACTTGATCTGACCAACGATGCGGTAAATCTGCTGGACCGCGCCGACGGCGGCGGCTGGATCAGGGTTGCGCGGGTGATGTTGGCCGCGCCGGATATCGACACTCGGTTGGCCGAGATGCGCGATCTGGCCGAAAGGCTGGCGCCCGATGGCTTCTTTACCAAGCTGATCCTGCCAAATTCCCAGCTGCTCTATCTGGAAACCGAGGTGCTGGGCTACAGTCAGGCCGAACGGCGGGCTGAAATTGCCCGGGCACTTGACGGTCGCACACCCTATGCGGTCAACGATCTGGTTTTTGACTTTTCCCGCTCTGGCAATTGGGCGAAGGTCGCGGTGGTTGCAAAGATCACCCTGACCGAGGCCGAAGAATTTGCCAGCAGCTACGGTTTCAACCCGGTCGGCTTTGTCGCCGTGCCGGAGCCCGGCAGCTTTTCCGGGGAGCCTTATTTCGGCCTGACAGCGCAGTTTGACAAATATCTGCCGCCAGGCGGGCGTTTCGACCGCGATCAGGACCCGGTGCGGGTTATCGCCCATGACGAGGCGGTCTTTTCCAAGCAGGCCGCCCGTTTTGCCGCCGAGGCTGCCCCGGAACCCGCCGCCGCCGTCGAGCCGACACCTGTTGCGGCAGTGCCGGAGGATCTGGCGGAGCCGGAAGTTAATGAGGCTTCGGATACCGCCCCACCGGCGGAACCCGACGCTTCCTTTGCAGACGTGGAGGAAGAGGCGCCCTTTATCGCGGTTGATGGGCCGGGTGACATGCCCGATGCACCCTATCCGACCTCTGAAGTAGAAGGCGACGCTGCCACCGATGTACCCGCCGCCGAGGAGGAACAGGCAAAGCCAGAGATGCAGGCAGAACCGCACTCCGGCACGGACCAGACCGGCGGGGCGCAGGGATTTCAGAGCCGCCGCTCGGGGGCCGGGGCGGATGCCCAGATTGCAAAGGCGGGACCCCGGCTTGGCGATGTTGCGCCGAGACTGAAAAGCATTGCCTCCCCGGCAGTAGATGCGGCGGCGGAAACAGATACGACGGCAAGCGCTGCACCCAAACTCATCGTCGCGGCAGAGGATCATCGGCCCGGCCGCGCGCCCCAAACGGCCCCGGCCCGGGAAACCGCCGCAACTGCCGCTATTTCGGCGGCGGCGTCTGCGGCCCTTTCGGGCGCGTCAGCAGCTGCGGCAAAAGCCGCACAGCAGGGAGGCAGGGGGCTTGTCGCCAGCAAACGCCTTGCGAAGGCGGCGCTGGCTGGCGCCCGCCCCTTGGCCGCGGGCAGCGCGGCGCGGGCTGCGGGGTTGGGCAAGGCGGCGGCAGAAGGTCTGGCCCGGCTGAAACCGGCACCTGCGCCGGCAACGACGGAAAGCGCCACGGACTTTGCCGAACTCAGCCCCTCTGGCATCGGGCACCGGGTCTTTGCAGGGCTGCGGCCCGCCTCTGGCCTGCCGACCACGGCACTTGCGGTGACAGCGGTTCTGGTGGCCGTAGGTGCTGCGGCGGCCTTTTTCCTTTTCGCCACCCCACAAACCGCGCCGGTCACACCCGGGGCGGACACTGTCGCACTGGCCCCTTCGACGGATGGGGCTGGGACCGAAACGGGCACCGACCCGACCGCCGAAGAGATTGCCGCATCAGTTGCCAGTGCAGCGGACCCGGACGCCTCTGCCGATGGCAGCGCGCCGCTTAATGCGCCTTTGGTCAGTAGCGGCGTCGAAACGGCGGCAGATGTGCCCGCCGCCGAAAACAACGATCTGGCCCTGATCACGCCAGAGGCGGAAAAACCGCCGGAAGAGGTGGCGGATGTGCTGGCCGATCCCGCGGCATTGGCAGGTGACGCGCCACTGGCGCCCCAGCCCCTGCCCCTGCCTTTTGGTCAATTGCTGCGGCTCGACGCGGACGGGATGATCATCGCCACGCCCGAAGGTGTTGTGACACCGGAAGGATTTCTTCTGATCGCGGGCAAGCCCAAGCGCCTGCCACCCGGCCGCCCCGCCAATCTGCTGCC
>JBARVM010000491.1:0-3184 GCA_049646265.1 Paracoccaceae bacterium | reverse complement strand
CCCCATTCGAGCACAACCAGATCCCCGGCAAGTGCGGGTGCAGCAATGCAGGCCGCAGCCGTCGATAGCATGATGTTTCTTAGCATATTATTCTCCCTGTAATATGATCAAATTGTGAAGCTTTCCCTTTCGCGAATCAAGCTTTTTGTCGTTCTTTCTTGAATTTGCCGTCGATTCTGCGCGATGGTCTTGTGGAATCAAGTGGTTGCGATGGGTCAGTGGGGCCGGTCCGACCTTGATCTTGGGGAAATCTGAATGGATATGGATCTGAATTTTGTTCGCGGGCAGTTTCCTGCCTTTGCGCAGCCGGGGCTTTCCGATCAGGCATTTTTGGAAAATGCCGGCGGTTCATATCCCTGTCGGCAGGTGGTTGACCGGCTGACGCGTTTTTACCGGGAACGAAAGGTGCAGCCCTACTGGGCCTTTGCTGCCTCTGCCGCTGGCGGGGCCGAGATGGACGAAGCGCGCAACCGTCTGGCGGGCTTGATGGGCGTCGCCCCGGAAGAGGTGAGTTTCGGTCCCTCGACCACTGCCAATACCTATGTGCTGGCACAGGCCTTTCGCAAATATCTGGCCAAGGGTGGCGCGATTGTTGTCACCAATCAGGATCACGAGGCGAATTCCGGTCCCTGGCGTCGGCTGGCCGAAGATGGGGTGGAGATTCGCGAATGGCAGATAGACCCGCAAACCGGTCATCTGGACCCGGAGCGGCTGAAACCACTTTTGGCGGATGGCAAGGTCAAGCTTGTGGTCTTTCCGCATTGTTCCAACGTGATTGCAGAGATAAATCCCGCCGCCGAGATCGCCGCGATTGCCCATGCGGCGGGGGCCGCAGTCTGTGTCGATGGGGTCAGCTATGCGCCGCACGGCTTTCCCGACATTGCGGCACTGGGGGCCGACATCTATCTCTTTTCCGCCTACAAGACCTATGGGCCGCATCAGGGCATCATGATTATCCGCAAGGCTTTGGGCGAGATGCTTCCAAATCAGGCGCATGTCTTCAATGCAGACAGCCTTTACAAACGTTTCACCCCGGCGGGGCCGGACCATGCGCAGGTTGCGGCTTGCGCGGGGATGGCAGACTATTTTGACGCGCTGCACGATCATCATTTTGCGCAGGAATCCAATGGGTTGAAGCGCAACAATGCAGTTCATGGCCTGATCCGCGCGCAAGAGGCGGCACTTTGCCAGCCGCTTCTAGACTATCTTGGAGCGCGCAACGATCTGCGCCTGATCGGTCCGCGTAACGGCGCACTGCGGGCGCCGACGGTGGCTGCAGCCCTTGACCGTCCGGCCATGCCGGTAGCCGAGGCCTTGGCCGCGGCAGGCATCAACTGCGGTGCTGGCGACTTTTACTCACCCCGCCCTCTCAAGGCCATGGGGGTTGATCTGGAAAAAGGCGTTCTGCGAATGTCGATGACGCATTATACTGCACCCGGTGACGTCGAACGTTTGATCGCGGCGCTGGACCGGCTTTTGTAGGGGCCGCATCCCTATGCGCGACAGCCCGCGCAAGCGGCGGATAATAACGAATTTGTTGCGAGTTGGAATTTCCTTGCGCTAAGCTTTCCCTACACTTTGGGGGGTGACATGGAAATATTAACGGCGACGGACGGGCAAAAGGCGCTGCCACGCTATTTTGCGCAGGTCTTTCGGATTGCTCAATCTCTGAACAATGGCAGGCTCGACTTTGTCCTCAAGGACGGTCGGCGTTTTCGTGCCAATGGGGCCAACCCCGGCCCCGTGGCGGAATTGCACGTGCATGATGATGATGTCTTTGCCCGGTTGGTCCGGGAAGGCGATCTTGGTTTTAGCGAGGCCTATCTGGAAGGCGGTTGGTCAACGCCCGATCTGCAAGCCTTCATGGATCTTGTTCATGCGGACAATGACACCGTCTATGACGGATTTCCCGGCGCTGGTTTTCTGCGGGCGCTGGAACGGTTTCGCCATTGGATGAATTCCAACACCAAAAGCCGCGCAAAGAAGAACATCGCCTATCACTATGATCTTGGGAATGATTTCTACTCGCTCTGGCTCGATGAAAGCATGACCTATTCGTCGGCGCTTTTTTCGACCGGGCAGGAAAGTCTGGAGGCGGCGCAACGGGCCAAATATGCCTCCATGGTGGACCGGATCGGCGCCAAGCCGGGCGACCATCTATTGGAGATCGGCTGTGGCTGGGGCGGATTTGCAGAATATGCGGCGGCAGAGCGGGGGCTGAAGGTAACCGGCCTGACCATCTCAAAGGCGCAGCGCGATTTCGCGATGGAACGTATCCGCAAGGCCGGCCTTACTGATCTTGTCGAGATTAAGCTGCAGGATTACCGCGACGAGCGCGGCACCTATGATGGGATCGCTTCTATCGAGATGTTCGAGGCTGTGGGAGAGAAGTACTGGCCGGTCTATTTCGACACGGTGCGTGAACGGCTGAAACCGGGCGGCAAGGCGACCCTGCAGATCATCACCCTGCAGGAAAAACGCTTTGAGGTTTACCGGAAAGGGGTTGATTTTATTCAGAAATACATCTTCCCGGGCGGCATGCTTCCATCGCCCACCGCCTTGCGTGAGGAGGTGCGGCGCGCCGGGCTGGGGCTGGTTGGTAGTTTCGAGTTTGGCGAAAGCTATTCCATGACGCTCCGCCGCTGGCACGCGACCTTCAACGAGCGGTGGGAGGAGGTTGCACGGCTCGGATTTGATCAGCGGTTCCGCAATATGTGGAACTTTTACTTGACCTCATGCGCCGGTGCGTTTCATTTCCGCAATTGTGATGTGACGCAGATCACTGTGGAAAGGCAGAACGCCTAGATGTTCAGAATTGCAATGCCGACCGCCGCGCGCCTCTTTGCAGCCTTCGGGCTGGCGATGGTCGGCTATTTTACGGCCGAGATCTATAAACCGCACGCGCCGGAAGGAACCCAGTTCGGGGCCTTTTCGACGGTGTCTGCAGTGCTTGGCCTTATCTTTGGCTGGCGCAGCATTGGCCCCGAAATCGGCCGGGGTTACAAAGTTTCCGGCAATGTCGGGTTGCGCGGCGCCATTATCCTTTTGGTCGCTGCCTTGCTGGTTTTTTCCTTCGAACATATGTTGGTTTTAGCCCTCCGCCGAACATACGATGGGCCGATGGAGGCCTTGGTTGATATCGTCTCGATCGCTATCGACTATCTGCAACAGATCATGCTGCCCG
>JBARVM010000490.1:0-1709 GCA_049646265.1 Paracoccaceae bacterium | reverse complement strand
CCATATGTCGATGTAACGCGGAGGTCGTCGTCGAGCCATACGAAGCCGAATACGCCGCTCTCTGACAACAGGCGTCCCGCCGCCAGCAATCGCTCAGCTTCCTCCGCGTTCACCGCGTTACTGGCCTCGACGCTGGATGGTTCGCGCCGCGTCATGGAACAGGTCCTTCACATTCTCGCCGGTGAGCGCGCTGGTATAGACGAGATGCGTGCCGTCTTGCGTCAAGGCACTCGGCAGCTCAGGTGTTTCGCCGGGGACCAGAAGGTCGATCTTGTTCACGACGTACGAGAAATAGCGGCCAGGCCGTGCGGCGGCAAAACCACGCGCCAGACGAGCCATGGCCTCCAGGGTCGCGGGCCGCGTCAGGTCGCCGACGATCAGCGCCGCACTCGCCTGCTTCATGTAGACATGGTCGAAGATTGCGTCGCCGAAATTGCCATCGGTGTCCCAGACGGCAAAGGCGAACGGTGATCCTGTGACGGCCTCGGGCACGGTGTATGGATAGACGTCGACGCCGATGGTCGGCAGGTAGTCGGTCTCGAAGCGGTCAAGCACAAGCCGCCGCGTCAGTGACGATTTCCCGACGCCGATCTCACCCAGGATCATGAGCTTGCGGACCGTCATCGGACCACTTCACCACGGAACCCGATCTCGAACTCGACACGCCGGTTCGGGCTGTCCGGCCCCCGCTGCGCGCTGACCTCACCACCGATCGTTCGTCCGACGGATATGAGACGGTCGGCGCGCACGCCGCGTTGAACGAGTTCAGCCACGATGGCGTTGGCGCGCTCCTGCGACACCGACGTGTTTCGATCGGGCCCCCCGGTGTCGTCGGTGTAGCCGACAACGCGCAGCGTCACATCGTTCTGTGCCAGGAGACGTGCGAGCGCGTCGAGCGTGCGTGCGGCATCGGTTGGATCGCGCAGTGTCGTCGCGGCAGTAAAGAACACGGCATGGGTGAGTACGAATTCACGCAAGGTCTCAAGTGCCGTTGGCTTGGGTACGACAGGCTTTGGCAGGCCCTGGCGGATGGCCTCCGCCTGAACCAGACCGATGACGGTGACATTCAACTGATCGGCGCTGCCTGCAAGGTCGTCAGCCATCTCAGCTAGCGACAGATCTGCCGTTCCGCGCAGTTGCGCGATTTGCGGCGCTGCGCGTCCGAGAAGTGTCGCCAGGCGGGCGGCCTGCTGCTCCATCGCGTCGCGGAACCCGGCGAGTTGGCGCACGACGGGTTGTTCATCCTGGGGCAAAGCCGACAGAATCTCGCCACGCACGCCGCCCAGAGCGACGGCCAGACTGCGTAGCGAGGCTGTGGCGTCCGCGAAGACCTGACGATCGCTGCTGGACGGGGTCCCGGCGCGCAGCTGGACGAGCTCACGCTGGCTTTCCTCCAGCCGACGCACGGCGCGGCCCAGGCTTCGGGATGCGGTATCACGTTGCAATGCGGCGCGAACCGATGCGACTTGCGACTTCAGCGTCGCTTCGACGGTGCGAATTTCTCCGCGCACGCCGGTCACGTCGCCCGCAACCGCGCGCACATCCGATTGGACGGTTTCTGCGACGCCGGCGATGGTTTCCTTTGCGGTCGTCTCAACCGTGCTCAATCGCTGGCGCAACTGTGCTGCGGTTTCGGTAACATTTCGGCGCACGGATTCGATCTGCGGGCGGGGATCGATGCCGTTCGCCGGGATCGGGGTCAGGGCCTC
>JBARVM010000489.1:0-23484 GCA_049646265.1 Paracoccaceae bacterium | reverse complement strand
TGATCGAGCTGCGCCGCCGCCTGAAACCTGTGTGTGCTAAGCGCATCGGCGGCCTGCCCATAGGCGTCACGCGCCGCTGCCACCGCCTCCTGCAGCTTTTTCAACGTGACAACCGACCCGTCCAGCGCCGCCAACCTGCCCCGCAATCCTTCGGCAAAATCACCCAGATCATCGGGCTGCACCCCATGTTTGCGCGCCAGGGCCCGAATGGCGAAAAGCCTTTCTTCCACCCGTTCGATCCGCGCCGGATCAAAGTCGAGCGCCTCAAGACAGGTCTCGACACCCTGCGCGGCTTCGCCCAATTCACTGATCGCGCGGCCAAGGGCAGCCAAGGGCGCGTCAAGCCGGCCGTCGGCCCGGTCGGCAACCCCGTCCAGCCAGCGGGCGGCATCGGCCAGCAAACCATCGGCACCCTCGGGGCCAAGTAGCTGAAAGGCCTTGGCAATATCTTCCCTGATCCGGCTTCCGGCCTGCATGGCGCGCCGCTCTATGTCGAGCGCTGCCTCCTCGCCCGGCTCGGGGTTCAGCTTGTCCAACTCCGCCACGGCATGGCGCAGGAACTCTTCTTCGGCGCGCAAGGCCGCCTCTTCGGCGCGAGCCGTGGCTAGTGCAGCCTCGGCCCGCTGCAGATCGGCCCAGGCACGGCGGCAGGGGGCCAGATCGGCCCCGGCATAGGCATCCAGCAACTGCCGGTGGCCGCGCGGGTTCAAAAGGCCCCGGTCATCATGCTGACCATGCAGCTCCACCAAAAGATCGCCCAAGTCGCGCAACAGCTCGCCCGTGGCGCGCCGGTCATTGACATAGGCGGTCTTGCGCCCGTCTGCAGTAGTCGTGCGACGCAGAACCAGCTCTGCCCCGCCGGGTAAACCGGCCTCTTCCAACAGGCGACAGGCCGGATGGTCGGCCGGCACATCGAAAACCGCCGTCACCTCGCCCATCGCTGCCCCTTGCCGCACCAGATCGGCCCGGCCCCGCCAGCCAAGGACAAAACCAAGACTGTCCAGCAAAATGGATTTGCCTGCCCCGGTCTCGCCGGTCAGCACATTCAATCCGGGCTGAAATTCCAGCGCCAGATGATCGATGATCAGCATATCCCGGATTTCAAGCGATCTGAGCACCGCCGCCCCCGTCGGGTAATGCGCGACCCGCGCGCATTGCCCTCATCGTTACAGCCATTCGCCCTTGATCGCCTGCCGATAGATAGAGGCAAGCCAACCATCGCCCCTTGCCTTGGGCGCCAGCCCCATCTTGGTCAGCTGGCGATAGCCATCCTGATACCAGTCGGTGGACTGGAAGTTATGGCCAAGGATGGCACCAGCGGTTTCAGCCTCGTCGGTGATGCCAAGGGCCAGATAGCATTCGATCAGCCGGTAAAGCGCTTCGGGCGTGTGGGTGGTCGTCTGATAATTCTCCACCACCACGCGGAACCGGTTGATCGCCGCCGTGTAATGTTTCTGCTTCAGGTAATAGCGGCCTATTTCCATTTCCTTGGCCGCCAGATGATCAAAGGCCAGGTCGAATTTCAGCACCGCGGATTTCGCATATTCGCTGTCGGGATATTCCTCGATCACGGCGCGCAAGGCCTGCAGCGCCTGGAAGGTCAGGCCCTGATCGCGGCCCACATCATCGATCTGGTCATAATAGGACAGCGCCAGCAGATATTTCGCATAGGCCGCATCCTCATCGGCCGGATAGGTATCGATATAGCGCTGCGCGGCAGAGCGGGATTCTTCGTATTTCTTGTCGCGATGATAGGCAAAGGCCTGCATGATCAGCGCCCGCTTGGCCCATTCGGAATAGGGGTAAAGCCGCTCCACCTCGCTGAAATAGACCACGGCATCCTTGGTGCGGCGCTTGTTTTCCAGCTTGAACTCACCCTGACGAAAGATCTCTTCCGCCGTCATCGATTCAAAATCGATCTGGTTGACATCGTCTTGCCGGTTACAGGCTGTCAGGGCCGCAACAAGGGCTATCACTCCGACAATCTTTGCCGCTCTTCCGCCCCGAACCATTGCCCGCCAACCCCGTCTTGTTTTGCTTGGTCGGGGAAAACAGCTTTGCCACCCCCGGTTCGTTGTGTCCTAGCACAGAAAAATCGGCTGCGCAAAATGCCTTTGCAAGGATCGAACGGGTTTTAAGGGCACCGTGTTGCACCGGCCAGAGTTGCTTCGGCCAGCGTGCACCGGCCAGCCTGTCAGGCGACGGCGGGAATATCCTCGGCATGCAGGTTCGCCCCGGGAAGGGCGGCGCGGCGCTGATCATCGCACTCGACAATACGGAAGGCCGCCGGATTGGCGAAAAGCGCACGCAAAAGCTTGTTGGTCATCGCATGGCCAGCGCGGTTGCCGCTGTAGCGCCCAAGGATCGGCGCGCCGGCAAGCGCCAGGTCGCCCAAGGCGTCCAGCATCTTGTGGCGCACGGCCTCGTCCTTGCGGCGGAAACCGCCGGGGGAAAGGATCCGCTCGCCCTCGACCACGACGGCATTGTCGTAAGAGCCGCCAAGCGCCATTCCATTGGCGCGCATCGTCTCGACATCGGCCTGGCGGCAGAAGGTGCGGCAATCTGAAAGTTCCCGCACAAAGGCGCCATTGGCCATCGACAGATGTTTATATTGCTGGCCGATCGCCGCGTCGGCGAAGTCGATGGCAAATTCGATCTCCAGCGCCGCTGCCGGTTCCAGCCGGGCCACCGCGTCGCCCTCGCGGACCTCGACGGCCTGCAGCACCTCGAAACAGCGGACATTGGCGTCAAGATCGCGCAAGCCACGGCCAAGGATCGCCTGAACGAAAGGTTTGGCCGATCCGTCCAGAATGGGCACTTCCGGCCCGTCAATCTCGATCAGGGCATTATGAACGCCACATCCGGCAAGCGCGGCCAGAATATGTTCGACAGTCTGAACCGAAACCCCGGCGCCATTCTCGACAATCGTGCAAAGCCGCGAAGGTTTGACCGCATTCCACAGCGCCGGAACCATGGCGTCACGCCCGACGACATCGGTGCGGCGGAACCAGATACCATAGTTCGCCGATGCCGGCAGAACGACCATACGGACATGGTTTCCGCTATGCAGGCCGACGCCTTTGAACAGGATCGAAGATCGAACTGTGGTTTGCAAACTAAGCCTCATTTTTCGGTCGCTGTTGGCACGTAGCACCTTGGACCGTTCTGCAGCACCGAAGTAAGCGCTCCGGTGCATAAGCTCAATTCACTCTTTGTAACGGAATGTAACAATCAAACTTTCCGCCCTAACCAGCTGAAATAAAAGAAAAAAGCCGGGTTTCCCCGGCCTTTTCCCTCATAGGTTTTCGTTAGGTCAATTTGCCTGACGGCGCAGGAACGCGGGAATTTCGGTGCGTTCTTGGTCAGGGTCGGCGGGTTCATCCGCATCCTGATCCGCGGCAAGGCGCGACTGCGACCGCATGATCGGTGCCTGCCGTTCGACCGCCGAATGGGCCGGAGGAGGGGCGCCGCCAGTCATGCGATTGATCAGGGAATTGATCCCGAACCGCGGCCGTTCACCGGCGCCGGACTGACCGGCCGGGGCCTGCTGCGGCACGCTTCTTTCGTGGGTCGGATGCTGGCGACCGGCCATCGGCGCGCGGCTGACCGCGGCCTGCAACCGGGCCAAAGCCTCTGGCGACGGGGTGCCAGGCTGGCGCGGACGCGGTGCGACAAAGGCACTGGCATCATCTTCGACATGGAAGTCGCGCTGCTGGGTCTGGGCCGGACGATAGGCCGGCGGCGGCAGATCGTCATGTGCCTCTTCGCGGATCTCGCGGCGCGGGTCTGCGGCGCGGGCAGGTTCCTGCGACCGCGGGCTATCGTCGAAAAGCGAAGGTTCTTCGGCCTGGCGCGCAACCTCGGACTCCGCCCGCTCGGCGGCGGTAGCAGAGCGGAAGGTCGGCTGCTGTTGCATCTGCTGCGCGACCGGTTCAGCCCGGACGGGCGCGGCTGCGACAGGCGCTGGCGCCGGCTCGGCTGCAGGCGGAGAAAGCGGCTCTGCCAGACGGCGGCGCGCCACCGGCACTTCGACCTGCTCGGCCACCGCATCAATCCCGGTTGCCACAACGGAAACGCGCATCGTGCCTTCCATCGCCTCGTCAAGGGTGGAGCCGACGATGATATTCGCGTCCGGATCAACCTCTTCACGGATACGGTTCGCCGCCTCGTCCAGTTCGAACAATGTCAGGTCGGTGCCGCCGGTAATATTGATCAACACGCCCTTGGCGCCACGCAGGCTGATTTCATCAAGGAGCGGGTTGGCAATGGCCTTTTCGGCGGCCTGAATGGCGCGATCCTCGCCCGAGGCCTCGCCCGTACCCATCATCGCCTTGCCCATTTCGTCCATCACGGCGCGCACGTCGGCAAAGTCGAGGTTGATCAGGCCGGGGCGCACCATAAGGTCGGTGACGCCCTTCACACCCTGGTAAAGCACATCGTCAGCCATGGCGAAGGCTTCGGTAAAGGTGGTCTTTTCATTGGCCAAACGGAAAAGGTTCTGGTTCGGGATGATGATCAGCGTATCGACGACCTTTTGCAGCGCCTCGATGCCCTCATCGGCCTGACGCATGCGCTTGCCGCCCTCGAACTGGAATGGCTTGGTGACGACACCAACGGTCAGGACACCCAGCTCCCGCGCCGCCTGCGCGATGATCGGCGCAGCGCCGGTTCCGGTGCCGCCGCCCATCCCAGCGGTGATGAAGCACATATGCGCACCAGCAAGGTGATCGACGATTTCCTCGATGGTTTCTTCGGCAGCCGCAGCCCCGACCGAGGGGCGCGCACCGGCACCCAGACCTTCGGTAACACGGACACCCATCTGGATACGCGCCTTGGCGTGACTTTGCGCAAGCGCTTGCGCGTCGGTGTTCGCCACCACGAACTCGACCCCCTCAAGGGCCTGCGTGATCATGTTGTTCACCGCGTTGCCGCCTGCCCCGCCGACGCCGAAAACCGTAATCCGTGGTTTCAGCTCTTCGCGGTCGCTCATCGTCAAATTCAATGCCATCGGTATCCGCCTGTCTATTTTCTTGGGCCCACTGCCTTAACGCAGCCTAAACTCAATGCCCCCCGCACTTCCGCGAATTTAGAGGTAAATGCCCCGAAGGTCACGCGAAAAACGTCAAAAATGCCACAAAATGTAGCTTTGATTTAGCCAATGTCGGCGGCATTTCGCCAATACATCAGGATTTAGTGGTTACCAGTTGTCCCTAAACCATTTTACCGCTCTGCGCAGGGACCGGGCCGGGTAATTTTCCGCCGGTATCTCAAAATCCCAGCACTCGTCCTGGGGGTGTGCGGCAAAAAGACACAACCCTACGGTTGAAGAGAATGACGGGCCGGTCGCCGCCTGCGGCAGTCCCTGCACGCGCAATGGGCGACCGAGTCGCACGCTTTGGCCAAAGATGCGCGCGGCCAAACCTTCCAGCCCGGGCAACTGGCTGGCGCCCCCGGTCAGGATGATCTGCTGGCTGGGCAGGCTGTCGAAGCCAGAGGCGAGCAGCATCGCCCTTGCCTCTTCCAGTATTTCCTCGACCCTTGGGCGGATGATGCCGATCAGCTCGGTCCGGCTGACGGTGCGGCGGTCCTTGTCCCAGTCGCCGCAATCCGCGCCAATCTCGATCATCTCGCGGTCATCCATGGAGGTGGCGAAGACACCGCCATGATAGGTCTTGATCCGCTCAGCCACGGCCATGGGCACCTGCAGCCCCTTGGCAATATCGCTTGTGATATGATCGCCACCAAGCCGCACCGCATCGGCAAAGATCATTTGCCGCTTGATAAAGACCGAAATGCCCGTGGCGCCGCCGCCAAGGTCGATACAGGCCGCGCCCAGTTCCTGCTCATCCTCGACCAGCGCCGACAGGCCCGAGACGTAGGAGGACGAGGCAATGCCCGCCAGTTCAAGATCGCAGCGCTTGATACAGTAAAGCAGATTTTGCACGGCGGCCGTGTCGATCGTCACCAGATGCATGTCGACGGCCAGCTTGTTGCCGACATGGCCGCGCGGGTCCGACATGCCGCTCCTGTGATCTATGGCGAAATTGACCGGATGGGCATGCAATACCTCGCGGTTTTCGCCGAAATCCGGTACGTCGCAGGCGGCCAGAACCCGGCCCACATCCTGCTCTCCCACCTGGCCCGAGGTCAGGGGCACCTCCCCCGCCAGCCCGTAGCTGCGCGGATGCGCCCCGGCAAAACAGGCGATGACATGGTCAACCCGCACATTGGCCATTTTTTGCGCGGCCTGCACCGCCGTGCGAATGGCCCGTTCCGTTTCGGGGATCGCGTCAATCTCGCCAAAACGGACACCGCGCGACTTTGTCGTCGCAGCCCCGATCACCCGGAACTGCGACTGACCGGCGAGAGAGCCCATCCCGTCCTCGCGTACCGGCTCGCTCCCGTCAAAGCGCAGCACAAGGCAGGCGATCTTGGTACTGCCCACATCCAGAATTGCCACAACGCCCCGTTGGATCGCCGTCTTGCGGATATGCCGCATGGCCCGCTGCATCTGATATAGATCGGTCATTCACCCGCCACTTTCGTCACAGTTTCCGTCAATCGTCGAGAGGCCGCCACCGCCGCAGGCGACAGGCGCAAGGTGGGTCTGTCGGGGTTGCGCAGATCGACCACGCTCAGGTCGCGCGCCAGCAATTCTTCTGCCCCGTCCGTGGCCAAAAGCCGCTCCACCGCCAAAATCACATCACTTTCCGGCAAGAGGATCCGCTGATCGCGGTCCAGCACGATATCCCAGCGCCGGTCGCCCATCCGCACCAGACCGCGCACGCGCGGCAGGATCGGCTGCGCCGCCGCCAGAATCTCCAGCGCTTCGGGCACATGCTTGTCGGCGGCCTGCCCGGCGATCACCGGCAGATCGGCCCGTGCCGAGCGGTTGAGAAGCGTCGCAACCCTGTGGCCGGTCGCATCGAGCATTTCCAATGACCTGTCGTTGCGCCACAGGACAGCGGGCTTGCGTTCCGTCACGGCGACGGCCAGCACACCGCCCGCCTTGACCATCAGGCTCGCCTCCTGCACCGCGTCGATCTTCTCGATCTCCTGTTGCAGGGCATGCAGATCAAGCGCGAAGGAAGAGGCGGGCAGCGTTACGGGTATCAGCGCGCGAATGGCATTTGACACCGGTTCTGATGCGCCATCGATCGACATCAGCTTGACCATGAATTCCGGCCGGCTTTCGAAATCGGCGCGCAGGTCGGCATAGATCTGGCGGACCCCATCGCGCCGCGCCGGGTCGGCGGCATAGCCCCCCACAACGGCGGCGATCAGCAAGACCGGCAGCCCGTAGCGGACAAAGCGGCGGAAATTCGGCGTCAACCACAACCTGTTGACCCGGTAGACCAGCCGCGATGGCGCCGGATCCCGGCTTTCGCCACCGCCCGACCGGCGGCTGCGGAAAGCGGCCTGCGCCGCACCCTGCCAGCCCTCGTCTGCCGCATCTGCCCTGCCAGCTTGCCGCGCCAGCATATGGGCGCGGATACGGGCGCTCAGCGTCTGCTCGCTGTCACCTTCTTGCGCCGCCGCGCCCGCCGCTCGGCCAAAGGCCGGCCCCGTCGGCTGGCTGCGCAGCTTGCCATCGCGGTAGTGTGAAACCGGGCGTTCCGGGGCAACTAGCGGCCGCATGATGCATCCTCCACAATCCATCTGCAGAGATCGGCGAAAGACATCCCCTGCGCCGCCGCCTGTTCGGGCGAAAGCGAGGTGGGCGTCATTCCCGGCTGGGTATTGGTTTCCAGAATGAACAGGCCCGCCAGACCGCGACTGTCATCCCAGCGGAAATCCGAACGCGACAGGCCCTTGCAGCCAAGCGCACGATGCGCCCGCAGCGCAAAGTCCGAAGCGGCCTCGGCAATCTCGGCGGGAATATCGGCAGGGCAAGTATGGCTCGATCCGCCGGGCGCATATTTGGCGTGGTAATCGTACCAGCCCGACGTATGGATCTCGGTCACGCCCAGCGCCCGGCCCCCAAGGACAGAAACCGTCAGCTCGCGCCCCGGCACATATTCCTCGACCATCGCAATCTCGGGCATTTCCGCCCCCAGACGCGGCGGCGAATTGGCATCCTTCGCGACGATATAGACCCCGACAGAGGAGCCTTCGGCATTGGGCTTGACCACATAGGGCGGCGCCATCACATGCCGCGCCATGACCTCGGCCTTTGGCGCCAGCAGGCTTTCGACCACCGGCAGGCCAACGCTGCGATAGATTTCCTTGGCGCGGGTCTTGTCCATCGACAGGGCCGAGGCAAGCACCCCCGAATGGGTATAGGGCAGCCCCATCCATTCGAGCATGCCCTGCACCGCACCATCCTCGCCCCAGCGGCCATGCAGCGCATTGAAACAGACATCGGGCTTGATTTCGGCAAGACGCAGGGCAAGGTCGCGGCCCGCATCGACCTCGACCACCTCATATCCCGCCACCCGCAGGGCTGCCGCGCATTCGCGCCCACTGACAAGAGAGACTTCCCGCTCTGCGGAAAGCCCACCCATCAATACTGCCACCTTGGGGGCTGTCCTGCTCGACCTGCCCGCCACTTTCGCCTTTTCCGGGGCTTTTTGCCCCTGTTTTTGTCGGGGTCCTGCAACCCCTGCTCGTCACTTATTCTTGTTTTTCCGGGGCCGGTTCACCGACCCGCATGATTTCCCACTCTAACGTTATTCCGCTGTTTAAGAAAACCCTTTTTCGCACTTCCTCGCCCAATTCTTCCAGATCGGCGGCATTCGCACCACCGCTGTTCAGCAGGAAATTCGCATGCATCTCGCTCATCTGCGCCCCGCCCCGCCGGGCGCCGCGCATTCCGGCATCGGCAATCAGTTTCCAGGCCTTCAGATCGTGACTGTCATCGGCCCGCCCGGTCGAGGAATAGCCAGCCGGATTGCGAAAGGTGGATCCTGCGGAACGCTCCTTGACCGGCTGGCTTTCGTTGCGCTTGGCCAGCTGCGCCTCCATCGTCGCGGCAAGCGCTGCGGGATCGGCCAAGGGCGCGCGAAAGGTCGCCTCGGTGATCACCCAACCCTCCGGCAAGTCCGATTGCCGGTAGCGCAGGTTCAGTTCTGCCTTGCCGAGCGTCACCACCTTGCCCGCGCGGCTGATCGCCCGGGCAGAGATCAGCCGATCCGCCGTATAGGTGCCATAACAGCCCGCATTCATCCGCACCGCCCCGCCAATGGCGCCGGGGATGGTGCGCAGAAAGGTCAGGTCTAGCCCCGCCTCGCCCGCGCGCCGCGCCACATGCGCGTCAAGCGCGGCAGCACCGGCCGTGACAAGATCGCCCTCGATACGGATATCGTTGAAACCCCGGCCGAGCCGGATGACCACGGCCCGCAAGCCGCCGTCACGGATGATGAGGTTGGAACCGACCCCCATCGGAAAGACCGCAATCGCGGGGTCGAGCGCGGCGAGAAAGTCCGCCAGATCCGCCTCGTCCGCCGGCTGAAACAACCAATCCGCCGGCCCCCCGACCCGTAACCAGGTCAGATCGGCCAAGGGCCGGTCCGGGGTCAGCACCCCGCGCACCGAAGGAAGCGTCGCATTCATCCTGCTGAGTTAGAGCCAGAGCCCACGCGCCGCACGCCCCTTAGATCCCGCGCCCGCGCTGGTGAAAGGGGCCTGCACCGGCTCACCCGGCCAGTTTTCGTTTCAGCCAGCGCCAGAGGTAGATGACCGGCCAGCGCAGGACCGAACCTGCGGCGAGGCAAAAGCCAAGGGCCCAGAGCGGGCCGGACTGGATGGCAAGCCAGATGCCGGTCGGGATGGCAAGGGCGATCAGCCCATAGGCCGCGCGCCAGTGGTAGTCGCGGCTCGGGGTCATGGCGGTGACATTGGCCAGCAAGAGCCACAGGCAGGCGGCAATGAAAGATCCGGTCATTCGCCCTGCCCTGACTTTCCGGCTCCCGGCCGTGGCGGCACTGGCAGGCCAAGCGCCTTGCGGCCAAGATACCAAAGCGGCCGGCGGAACATCGACAGAAATCCAACGCCGGCGGCGGCGGCCGGCAATGGCCCGTGGCTGAACCCCAGCCAGATCAACAAGCCCGGCGCCAGCAGCAAGAGCGTGACACCCGGTGGATATTGCAGCCGCATCGGCAAGAGCGCCGTCACCGTCGCGCACAGTGCCCAAAGGCAGGCGGCGATCAGTGCATAGCTCATCCGCCAAGCGCCTCCGGCAGGCCGTTCGCCCAGGCCGAAATCGTGCCGGCGCCAAGGCAGACCACCATATCGCCGGGCCGCGCCTCGGCACGGACAAAGGCGGCAAGCCCCTCCGCTCCGGCGATGGCGCTGGCGTTACGATGGCCATGGGCGGTCAGCCCGGCCACCAGATCGTCGCGGCTCGCGCCGGGGATCGGCTCCTCGCCGGCCGGATAGACTTCGGCGATGGCCACCATGTCGGCGGCATTGAAACAGGTGCAGAAATCCTCGAACAGGCTGGAAAGCCGCGTATAGCGGTGCGGCTGATGCACGGCGATGACCCGGCCCTTGGTCGCCTGACGGGCGGCTTTCAGCACCGCGGCAATTTCCACCGGATGGTGGCCGTAATCATCGATCACCGTCACCCCGCCCAAAACCTCACCCACCCGGGTGAAGCGGCGGTTAACCCCGCCGAACCCGGCAAGGGCTGTGCGGATTTCTTCCTTCTTCATGCCAAGGTGGCGCGCTACGGCAACCGCCGCCAAAGCGTTGGAGACATTGTGGTCGCCCGGCATCGGCAGGCTGCAACCGGCAATCACCGACCCTTCGCCTTCGCCGCGCAAGAGGATGTCAAAATAGGCCACACCATTGTCATAGGTCAGGTTGGTGGCACAAATATCTGCCTGGGCGTTGAAACCAAAGGTCACGACGCGGCGGTCGGTGACACGGCCGACCAATGTCTGGACTTCCGGATGATCGGTGCAACATACCGCCAGCCCATAAAAGGGAATGTTCGAAACAAACTCGTAAAAACCCTGCCGCAAGCTGTCGAAGTCACCCCAATGTTCCATATGTTCAGGATCGATGTTGGTGACAATGGCGATCGTCGCGGGCAGGCGGTTGAAGGAACCGTCGCTTTCATCGGCCTCCACCACCATCCATTCGCCCGCACCGGCGCGCGCATTGGACCCATAGGCATGAATGACGCCGCCATTGATCACTGTCGGATCAAACCCACCCTTGTCGAGCAGCGTCGCCACCATCGTCGTGGTCGTGGTCTTGCCATGCGTCCCCGCCACCGCCACGTTGGACCGCAGCCTCATCAGTTCGGCCAGCATCTCGGCCCGCCGCACCACCGGCAACCCACGCCGCCGCGCCTCTTCCAGCTCCGGATTGCCCTTCTTGATGGCAGAGGAGATGACGACAACCGCCGCCCCACCAATATTCTCGGCGCGCTGCCCCTCGAAAAAGGTGGCGCCCAGCCGGACCAGCCGGTCGGTGATCTTGGAGGCTTTTGCGTCAGACCCCTGCACCACATAGCCAAGTGTAATCAGCACCTCGGCAATGCCCGACATGCCAATGCCGCCGATACCGACGAAATGGATTGGGCCCAACTCTCCGGGCAGCTTGGTCGCAGCAGCATTCATCAGGCTTTTCTTTCTTTCTGGTCGCCTTGCAAGGCCTCGACAAGGGTAGCAAGACGCAGGGCAGCATCGGGAATAGACAGGGCGAGCGCACGCGCCGCCATGGCGCTGGCGCTGTCAGGCGCCGAAAGGATCGCCGCCATTTCGCCTGCCAGACGTGCAGGGTCAAGGGCCGCTTCGCTCAGAACAAGCGCCGCCCCCGCCTCTGCCAGAACACGGGCGTTGGCCGTCTGATGATCGGCGGCGGCGGCTGCAAAGGGGATCAGGATCGACGGGCGGCCAACAACAGCGATTTCCGCCACTGACGAGGCACCGGCCCGCGAAATCACCAGCTGCGCTTCTGCCAGGCGTCGCGGCACATCGGCGAAAAAAGGTTCCACCTCTGCCGCGATACCCGCCGCCTGATAGGCCGCAGCAGCGCGGGCACGATCCTCGTCGCGGGCCTGATGGGCAACGCGCAGGTTACGGCGTATCGGCTCTGGCAAGGCGGCCACCGCCTCTGGCACCACGTCAGAGAGGATGCGCGCACCCTGACTGCCGCCAATCACCAACAGACTGATCGGATAGTCACCGGGCGGGATATAGGCCGCACCCGCGCGCTCCAGAACCGCGGCGCGCACCGGGTTGCCGGTATGATCACCCTCTACCCCCTTCGGCAAAGCAGTGGGCCATGTGCCACAGGCCAACCGATCGACCCGCCGGGCGAAAAGCCGGTTGACCCGGCCCAATACCCCGTTTTGTTCATGGATCATGCGCGGCAGACGCAGCCAGACGGCAGCAGCAAGCGCGGGCACGGATGGATAGCCGCCAAAACCAACCACCACGGCCGGCCGGTCGGCGCGCATCGCCGCCATGGCCGCGCGAATGCCCGCCCAGATCCGCACAGGCGTCATCAGCTTGGCGCCGATCCCGCCGCGCGCAAAACTCGCCGCTGAAACCTCCTCGATCACGACAGCCGCCGGAAAACCACCCGCATAGCGCGCGCCCCGCGCGTCGGTCGACAGTTTGACCCGCCAGCCGCGCGCCAGCATCTCTTCGGCCAGGGCCTGAGCGGGGAACATATGCCCGCCCGTGCCCCCCGCCGCAATCAGCAGCATCGGCCCTTGGGCCATCAGTGACCCCGGCGGCGCAACAGATCGCCGATCTGACTATGCGGCCGCCGCCGGGTCAGGGCCAGCAACATACCGACCGCAATGCCCGAGGCGATGACAGACGAACCGCCATAGCTGATGAAGGGAAGGGTCATGCCCTTGGCCGGCAAAAGCCGCACCGCAACGCCCATGTTGATCAGCGCCTGCACCCCAAAGGCGCAGGCCAGCCCCGTCCCAGCGAGACGGGTAAAGGGGTCGCGTTCCCGCATCAGCCGCACCAGCGAGCGCACGGTGATCGCCATGTAAAGCGCAATGATCAGCACAACGAGAACCAGCCCGAACTCCTCTGCCGCGACGGCAATGATGAAATCGGTATGGGCATCGGGCAGGGTCCATTTCACCGTCCCCTCGCCAACCCCGACACCGAAAAAGCCGCCTTCCTGAATGGCGTTGGTCGCGTAGCCGATCTGCGTGCGCGGGTCGATATCGGCGGTCAGGAACCCGTCGATACGGCGGGCGAAATGTTCCGAGGATTCATAGGCGGTAAAGCCAGCAAAGACGACGAGAGAGCCGATCACCGTCAAAAGCACGATCGGCGCGCCCCCGACGAAATACATGACCCCCCAGGCAAAAAGCACAAGACACGCCTGCCCGAAATCCGGCTGCGCAGCCAAAAGCAACACGACAACAGAGGCAAGGATAAAGGAATAAAGCCGCCCCGGCGGCCCACCGAGCCCCTGCGCTGCCGCCATCAGCCAACCACAGATGATCACGAAACCGGGCTTGAGAAACTCCGACGGCTGGACAGAGGCAAAGCCAAGCGAATACCAGCGCACCGCCCCCTTGCCAAAATCGGTGCCAAAGACCGGCAAAAGCAAAAGGGCCACGAATGAAAACGCGAACCCCACGATCCCCAGCCGCCGCACCATCGCCACCGGCATCATCGAAATGCCAACCATCACCATCAGCGCGACGGTCCCGAATGCTGCTTGCCGGGTAACGTAATAATAGGACGGCAGGTTGTTCTTTTCCGCCAGCGGGACCGAGGCGGCCAGCCCCAGCAACAGCCCAACCCCGAAAAGGGCAAAGACCAGCCAAAGCGAAAGCCTGTCTATCGTGCGCCACCAGCGCGGAAGAACCGGATCCCCCGTCCGTACCGAGGCGGTACCGAACACCATTTCTGTCATTTTACCGCTCTTTTGCCTGTCATGCCCTGTTTTCCGGGTCTAAGGCGAACCTAACGCAATTTCCGCGCCTGTGCCAGCAAAAGAAGGGGCGATGGGCGAAAAGCAACCGGTTTCAGAACCGGCTGCACCCGCCTGTCAGCCTTCCAATGCCGCCCTGCGCCGGGCCAGGCTTTCTGCGGGCCAGTAAAGACTGCGCTGATAATATTCGGCCACCGCCGGGATATCGTCGTTCAGCACATACCAGGGCAGTTTGGTGGAGGTGTAGATATGGATATCGGGCGGGCAAAGTGCCGGATCATCAAGTGTCCCGACCCGGACAAAGGCCAGTTTGCGCCCCGGTATCCCGCCGGCGGCTCCATAGTAGGACCAAAGGGTTATCTGGCACTCCGGGCAACGCACCATGATCTGCCCCTGCCCGGAGGCAGACGGGATCGTCACTTCGACCGGCGTGCCTTGCAAAAGCCCCAGCGCGTCAGTCTCGACCATGGCGTTCAGCGCATGCGGCGCACCGGTTTCGCGCTGACACCATGTGCAGTGACAGGCATGGGTGAACATCGACCCTTTCGTCATCCGGTAGCGGACCTTGCCGCAACAGCATCCCCCGTCCATCCTATTCCCCCGCCTGCGCCAGAAGTGCCGCAACCCTTGCACAGAAATCCTCGCCGCGCTTTTCAAAATTCGGATATTGGTCAAAAGAGGCGGCAGCAGGGGCCAAAAGAACCGTATCGCCCGGCTCTGCCTCTGCGGCGGCACGCGCTACCGCCCGCTCCATGGTTTCGCAAATCTCGTGCGGGGTCTCGCCCAGCTCCAGCGCGAAGTCCCGCGCGGAATGGCCGATCAGATAGGCCTTGACCACCGATGCCAGATGCGGCTTGACCATGGCAATCCCGCCCTCTTTGCCAAGCCCACCGGCGATCCAGCGGATACGCGGAAAGGCCTGCAACGCCTTGGCGGCACTGTCGGCATTGGTGGCCTTGCTGTCATTGACGAACCGCACTCCCGCCCGTTCGCCGACAAACTGGCTGCGGTGCGGCAGCCCTTGGAAACTGTGCAGTGCCTCTTCGATCAGCCGCGGCGCAATATTCAGCGACCGGGCCGCGGCATAGGCGGCACAGGCATTTTGGTGATTATGGCTGCCCGGCAGCCCCGCAATGGCGCGCAGGTCGATAGAGGCGACCTGCCGCCCCTTGCGCCACTCGGCCAGAAAACCCTTGCGGGCAAAGACCGCCCAGCTGGCTCCGTCAAGCTTTTGGCCCGCCGAAATGCGAATGACCCGGTCATCGCCGACGCCCGCGCCCAGCTGGTTGGCCAGGAACCGGCCCTCAACCTCGTCCACACCGATGATCGCCCGGTCGGGCCCGCCCTCGGCAAAAAGCCGTCGCTTTGCGGCGAAATAGCCGCCCATACCGCCATGCCGGTCCAGATGGTCGGGCGAAAGGTTGGTGAAGATCGCCACATCCGGGGTCAGCGCCCGCGCCAGTTCGGTCTGGTAAGAGGAGAGTTCCAGCACCGTAACCTCGCCGCTCTCGGCAGGTTGCAGATCAAAGACGCCAAGCCCGATATTCCCGGCCATCTGCGTCGGCCGTCCCGCCACTTTCATGATGTGGTGCACAAGGGCGGTAGTGGTCGATTTGCCATTGGAACCGGTCACGGCAATTAGCTTTGGCGTCTCGTCCATCCGGTCCCAGTCCGCCGTAGCCCAACTGCGGAAGAAAAGACCGATGTCATTGTCCACCGCCACGCCCAGCTCCAGCGCCCGGCCAATATGGCGGTTGGGCTGCGGGTAAAGATGCGGAATACCGGGCGAGACAACCAGAAGCGCCAGATCCGCCCAAGCCGCATCGCGCCCCAGATCGGTCATCACAAGGCCCTGCTTTTCGGCATTGCTGCGCGCCTCGGGACTGTCATCCCACAGGATCGGCAAGGCACCGCCCGCCGTCAGCGCCCGCGCCACCGCCAGACCAGACCGGCCAAGGCCCAAGACAGCAACCTTCTTGCCCCGATAACCCTGAACTGGAATCATGCGCTGCCCCTCATGCCTCGCGCCACCATGGCCCCAGCCTGCCCCGCCCGCAAGTCCAGAGGCGGCAGGGCGCGGCCGGGCCTACCTCAGTTTCAAGGTCGCCAGACCGACCAGCGCCAGGATCAGCGAGATGATCCAGAAACGGATGACGATCTGCGGTTCCGACCAGCCCTTCTTTTCAAAATGGTGATGGATCGGCGCCATCAGAAAGACCCGCTTGCCGGTCCGCTTGAAATAGGCAACCTGAATGATCACGCTCAGCGCCTCTACCACGAATAGCCCGCCGACGATGGCCAGAACCACCTCATGCTTGGTCATGACGGCAATCGTGCCAAGCGCGCCGCCCAGCGCCAAACTACCGGTGTCGCCCATGAAAACCGCCGCTGGTGGCGCATTGTACCACAAAAACCCCAGCCCGCCGCCGATCAGCGCCGCGCAAAAGATGGTGATTTCACCCGTGCCCGGCACGAAATGCAGCTCCAGATAATTGGCGAAATTGATGTTGCCGACGAAATAGGCAATGACGCCGAACGCGCCCGCGGCAATCATCACAGGCATCACCGCCAGCCCGTCCAACCCGTCGGTAAGGTTCACTGAATTGGCCGCCCCCACGATGACGATCATCGCAAAGGGAATGAAAAGCAGCCCCAGATTGATCAGCGTGTCCTTGAAAACCGGCAGCGCCAACTGCCCTGAAAGATCCGCCGGATGCAAGAGCGTTGCCCCGTATCCCGCCACCGCCGCGATCAGCAATCCCAAAAGCATGCGCAAGCGCGACGAAACCCCCTTGGTATTCTGTTTGGTCACCTTGGCATAATCGTCGGCAAAGCCGATCAGCCCAAAGGCCAGCGTCACCGCCAACACCAGCCAGACATGCGGCTGGTCGGGCCGCGCCCAAAGAAGTGTCGCTACGGTCAGCGCCGTCAGGATCAGCAGCCCGCCCATGGCCGGCGTACCGGCCTTGACAAAGTGGCTTTGCGGCCCGTCATCGCGGATCGGCTGGCCCTTCTTTTGCTTGCGCCGCAAGAGGTTGATCAATGGCTGGCCAAAGATGAAACCAAAGATCAGCGCGGTGAAAAAGGCGCCACCGGCACGAAAGGTGATATAGCGAAAGAGGTTGAAAATATCGCCCCCGTCCGAAAGTTCCGTCAGCCAATAGAGCATGCTCTGGCCCCTTTCCTGTATTCAACAGCCCCGCGCGGCCCGATCATTCTGCGCCAATCGTATCGGGTGCGACCGGATGCCCGAGTTTGCGCAAGGCGTCAACAACCAGACTGACTTTCGATCCTTTGGAGCCTTTGACCATCACCACATCACCACTGTCGGCCAGATGATGCGCTCCGGCGGCCATTTCCTCGGCCGTTGCGACCCATTCTCCGCGCTGCGACCTTGGCAGAATGTCCCACAGCCAGCGCATGCGCGGTCCGACGCAGTGAACCAGCGTCAGCTGATCCAGCACCTTGTGGCGGGCGATGGCCTCGTGCAGGGCGCGCTCATTAGGGCCCAGCTCCAGCATGTCGCCCAGAATGGCGATCCGCCGGCCCTTGTCATGGCGCCCGAACCCGTCGCGGGTGGTGGCACCTGCCAGAACCTCCAAAGCCGCGGCCATACTGTCGGGATTGGCGTTGAACGCATCGTCGATCAGATCGAACCACTGGCCCGGCTCCACCTGATCAATGACCACGCATTCGCGTTGGCCCCGGCCCGCCGGCGGGTGCCAGCCCCCGATATCGCAGGCAATCACCGCCGGATCGCCGCCAAGGGCGATACCGGCGGCAATGACGCCCAGCGCATTGCGGGCAAAATGCCGCCCCGGACTGCGGATCTTGTAAAGGATGGTCATGTCACCATGCCGGGCCTGCGCCACGGTCGTATCCTGGCTGATGGAGACGCCGGTCAGGATGTAATCGAGCGCACCCTTTTCGCCAAAGCTCACCACCCGTGCCCCGGCCGCCTTTGCGGCGGCGATCAGTGTCGGGCTGGTGTCGAGGTCCCCCGGCAGAATGGCAATGCCCCCCGGCTCCAGCCCTTTGAAGATCGCCGATTTTTCCACCGCTATCGCCTCCAGCGTGCCAAAGGCGGCCAGATGGGCGCTGGCGATGGTGGTGATCAGCGCCACATGCGGGCGGCCCAGTCGCGCCAAGGGTTCTATTTCGCCAGGATTGCTCATGCCGATTTCCAGAATGGCGAAATCGGCCTCTGCCGGCAGGCGCGCCAGCGTCAGGGGCACGCCCCAATGGTTGTTGTAGCTCGCCTCTGCCGCATGCACCCGCCCTTGCGAGGCAAAGACCGCGCGCAACATCTCCTTGGTCGAGGTCTTGCCAACCGAACCCGTAACCGCGATCACCTGCGCCCTTGTGCGGGCCCGGCCCGCCCGGCCAAGCGCCACCAGCGCCGCCAGCACATCGGGGACGACAAGCAGCGGGTCCGCCTCTGAACAGCCGGGGGGGATATGTGACACAAGCGCTGCCCCTGCCCCCTTGTCCAGCGCACCGCGCACGAAATCATGCCCGTCACGCACATCCGTCAGCGCAACGAATAGATCGCCCGGCACCAAGGTCCGGCTGTCGATCGAAACGCCGGTCACGCCAAAGGGCCGGCTGGCCCGCCCACCGGTGGCAGCGACCGCATCGGATGATGTCCACAAGACCGCCATCAGATCAACCCATCCAGCGCACCCACCGCGACAGAGGCCTGTTCGGCATCGTCAAACGGATAGACATCGGTGCCAATAATCTGTCCGCTTTCGTGACCCTTGCCTGCAATCAACAGCGCATCACCCGGCTGCAAGGCATCGACCCCGCGCAGGATCGCCTCGGCCCGGTCGCCAACCTCGGTCGCTTCGGGGCAGCCCGACATCACCGCCGCGCGGATCAGCGCGGGATCCTCGCTGCGCGGATTATCGTCGGTCACAATAACCACATCGGCCGCTTCTGCCGCCGCCTGCCCCATCAGCGGCCGCTTGCCCCGATCCCGGTCGCCACCTGCGCCCAGCACGACGATAAGACGGCCAAGCACATGCGGCCTGAGCGCCCGCAGGGCCGTGCGCACCGCATCGGGCGTATGGGCGTAATCAACAAAGACCGTAGCGCCATTGGTCCGCGTCGCGGCCAGCTGCATGCGCCCGCGAACGGTGGTCAGGCGCGGCAGGGCGGCGAAAACCGCCTGCGCCTCGGCCCCCGCCGCGATGGCCAGCCCCGCCGCAACCATGACGTTGGAGGCCTGAAAACCGCCTATCAGGGACAGGCGCACCATTTGCGGCGCATCATTCCAGGCAAAACGCAGATCCTGCCCGCCCGCATCGAACCTTTGGCCAAGGATCTGCAGGTCGGCATCCTCGCCCTTGCCGACACCAATCACCATCTGCCCGCGATCGGCGGCTATCTCTGCCATCTCCAGCCCGCGCGGATCGTCAAGATTGATCACCGCCGTTCCGTCATCGGCCAAGACCCGGCCAAAGAGCCCGGCCTTGGCGGCGAAATAACTGTCGAAAGAGTCGTGATAATCCAGATGGTCTTGGGTGAAATTCGTAAAGCCCGCCGCCCGCAGCCGCACCCCGTCAAGCCGCCGCTGTTCCAGCCCGTGGCTCGACGCCTCCATCGCCGCATGGGTAACGCCCGCCTTGGCCATGTCGGCCAACAGACGGTGCAGTGTGATCGGTTCAGGTGTTGTATGGCCCGAGGGCGCGGAAAAGGCGCCCTCTACCCCGGTCGTGCCGATATTGCAGGCCTCATGGCCAAGCTCTGTCCAGATCTGACGGGCAAAGGTCGCAACCGAGGTCTTGCCATTGGTACCGGTCACCGCCACCACGGTTTCGGGCTGACGACCGAACCAGAGCGCGGCGGCATAGGCCAGCGCCATGCGCGGATCTTCAGCCACCACAAGCGCCGCCCCTTTGGCCGCGACGGCCTCCTTGATCCGCTCGGCCCCGGCACGGTCGGTCAGGATGGCAGCGGCCCCCATGCGTAAGGCAAATTCGGCAAATTCGGCCCCGTGAAAGCTGCTGCCCGGCAGCGCCGCGAAAAGATTGCCTTCCTTGACCTGCCGGCTGTCAACGGCAAGGCCGCTGATGCGCACCTCGGCACCGCCTTGCGCATGCAGACCCAGTTCCGCCAAGGACTTCACTGGCTGATCGGCAGGCGGCCGCATGAAACTTACCCCGTTCTATGTCACATTCAGTTGCCAGCGACTGTTACAGCAACCCCGCCCCCGGGTTCAACCATCGGCCGCAGGCCCAGCATCGGCGCGATCCGCCGGATCATCTCGGCCGCGACCGGCACCGCCGTCCAGCCCGCCGTGCGGCGCGGCTCGCTGCCCGAGGTCTCGACCGGCTCGTCCAGCGTGACGATCAAGACATATTGCGGATCGTATGACGGGAAGAAGGAGGCAAAGGTGGCAATGACCTTGTCGTCATAATAGCCCCCCGTCGGCTTCGGTTTGTCGGCGGTGCCGGTCTTGCCCGCCACCGAATAACCCGGAACCTCGCCCAGCGAAGCCGTGCCGCGCACCACCACCTGACGCAGCATCGAACGGACCTGCGCGCTGGTCTTTTCGCTGATGATCCGCTCGCCTTCCTGCACCTTGTCGGACTTCAGAAGCGTCGGCCTGACCCGTAGCCCACCATTGACGATAGAGCTGTAGGCGGCGGCCAGATGCAGCGGGCTGGCCGACAGGCCATGCCCGTAAGATATTGTCAGCATGGATATTTCTGACCATTTACGTGGCAAAAGCGGCTTGCCCGTCGGCCCTTCCACCAGTTCGATCGATGTCGGTTCGGTAAAACCAAGCTCGGTCAGGAAGGCCCGCTGGCGTTCTGGACCAACCATGCCGATGATATGGGCCGTACCGACATTCGAAGATTTGACCACCACTTCCGTGACCGGCAGTTCCGGCCCATAATTGTGGAAATCGTGGATCTTGTATTTCCCCCAGAACATGGGGCTTTTCGTCTCGACCACCGTGTCGGGATTGACCAGACCGATATCAAGCGCTTGCGCCACGGCAAAAAGCTTGAAGGTCGAGCCAAGCTCATAGACGCCCTGCACGGCGCTGTTGAAAAGCGGACTGTCAGAGGGTTTGCCGCTGATCAGGGGCTGCGGCCGCGTATTCGGGTCGAAATCGGGCAAGGAGGCAAGCGCCACCACCTCGCCCGTGTGCACATCCATCAGGATCGCCGCGGCCCCCTTGGCCTGCATCAACTTCATGCCGCCGTCCAGCACCTCTTCGACTGTGGCCTGCACCGAAAGATCAAGCGACAGCTGTAGGGGCGCGCCACCATTGGCCGGGTCACGCAGCCAGCCGTCAAAGGTCTTTTCCACCCCCGCCGTGCCGATGACCTCTGCCGCATCCACCCCTTCGCGGCCAAAGGCAGAGCCACCCAGCGCATGCGCGGCCAGCGCGCCATTGGGATAAAGCCGCATCTCGCGCGGGCCGAAGAGGAGCCCCGGATCACCGATCTCATGCACAAGCTGCATCTGTTCGGGCGAGATCTTGCGCTTGATCCAGAGGAACTTTTTGCTGCCGGTGAAATCCTTCAACAGCTTGTCTGCATCAAGATCGGGAAAAATAAACGCCAGCTTTTGCGCCGCGCCCGCCGGGTCGATCATCTGTTTCGGCTGGGCATAAAGCGCATGGGTCACCAGATTGGTCGCCAGTATCTTGCCCTGCCTGTCAACGATATCAGCGCGTCTGGTGTTGATGGTAAAGGCCGAAACCGCCGTGCGCGGCTCTGCCGCCTCACTTGCCGCAAGGGTGCCCATCCGAAAGCCGACCGCACCGAACCCCGCAACAAAGGCCAGACCCAGCAGCAACAACCGGCTTTCCGCCTTGGCGCGGGCCTTGTCATGCATCTCCTCATGCCGCAACCGCAGGTTTTCGCGTTCGATCACATCGGGGTTTTCGCCCCGGGCGCGGGCGTTCAGAATACGGGCAAGGGGGCGAAGAGGCGTCCGGATCACTGGGCAGGCTCCAACAGGCCAGAGGTTTCGACAGGATTGACCAAGGGGCCGATGTCCACCGTCTCGGGCAGCGGATAGATGACCTGCGCCACCTCGCCGAACTGTTCGGGGGCCAGCGGCAACAGGCCAAGACGCTCAAAATTGAGGTCCGCCAGCTCCCGCAGCCGGTCGGGCCGGTTCAGATAGGCCCATTCGGCATTCAGCACCGAAAGACTTTCGCGCAGATCGCCGATCTCGCGGTGCAGGCCGCGCAGTTCAGCCATTTCCGCCTGGGTTCGGTAATTTTCCCGATAGGCCCAGAAGCCAAGACCAACGATGATCAGAACGGCTAGAGAGATGATGAAAGCGCGCATGGTTCAGCGTCCTTTCTGTTTGGGCAAGCGTGGCAGGGCGAGGGCACCCGCCTCGGTCCGCCCGGCTGGCGCCTTTGTCCGCCGACCAACGCGCAACCGCGCCGACCGCGAACGGGGATTGTGGGCAAGCTCTTCCGCATCGGCCGAAATCGCCTTGCGGGAAATCATCTCGAAGGCGGGCATCGGCCCTTCGACCATGGGCGCATGGCGGCTGCCCTGCCCCTGCCCGCCGGAACGGGTCTGGAAAAAGCGTTTGACCACCCGGTCTTCCAGGGAATGAAAGGTAACGACAGCCAGCCGCCCGCCGGGCTTCAGGGCGCGTTCGGCAGCGGCAAGCCCCTCTTCCAGCTGGCCAAACTCGTCATTCACATAGATGCGCAGCGCCTGAAAGGACCGTGTCGCCGGATGGCTTTGCCCGGGTTTCTGACGCGGCAGGCAACGTTCGATCACCGCTGCCAGTTCCAGCGTCCTGGCAAAGGGCCGACCCGCAACAATCGCCCGCGCGATGCGGCGGGAGGCATGTTCCTCGCCATAATGATAAAGAATATCGGCCAAGAGCGCCTCGCTCGCCTCATTGACGACATCGGCGGCGGTCGGGCCACTGTCGCCCATACGCATGTCCAAAGGCCCGTCCTTTTGAAAGGAAAAGCCGCGCTCTGCCTGATCGATCTGCATGGAAGAAACGCCAAGATCCAGCACCACACCGTCAACCGCGCTGCCCGCCAGGACATCCATCTGCGAAAAGGTGCCCGGCGTCAGGCTCAGCCGCCCGCCATATTCACCGGCCCAAGCCGCGGCAAGCTGAAAGACCTGTGGATCGCGGTCGATCGCGATGACCCTGTCGGCCCCCGCAGCCAAGAGGCCCCGCGTATAGCCGCCCGCGCCAAAAGTGCCGTCGATCCAAATACCGTCAACCGGCGCAACCGCCTTGAGAAGCGGCGCCAGCAGCACGGGAATGTGGGGATCTTTCAACAGCAGTTCCGGCCCTGGCAGAGGCATCATCTCATCCCCGCGCCTTTGGTGGTAAAAGCGAACGCGGGTCGAAATCGTCGGGATACTGGTCGGCCAGACGTTCGGCGCGGGCCCCCGCCCGCTCCTCATAGGTTTCCGGCTTCCATATCTTGAAATAATCGCCCGCCGAGATGAAGAAGGCCTCGCTCGTCAGGCCCATCTTTTCGCGCAGACGCTGCGGCAGAACCAGCCGCCCATCCTCGTCGATCTGCGCCTCGATCGACTGGCCGTACATCCGCTCTTCCAAAAGCAGACGCTCGGGGGAGCCGCGCTGCATATCCTCGATCTGCTCGTCAAT
>JBARVM010000488.1:0-6403 GCA_049646265.1 Paracoccaceae bacterium | reverse complement strand
TCCCGCAATTCGATCCACACGGTCGACCCGCTGACCCCGGCGCGCTGGAACATGCATCCATTGCTGTCCACGTAATTGCGTCGGGCGTAATCCTCGGGTGGGGTTTCTGCCGGGCCGGTTTCAGCATAGGCGGCAGTTCCGACACTCAATAGCGCCGCAAGAAACGGCCCTATCCCCCCGATAGCAAACCTCATCACAGATTCCTTCGATGTCCCCGGGGGCAGAATGTCAAATCCCGAACAACGGGTAAAGCACATTGCATTATTTGGTGCCGAACATACGGTCACCGGCGTCGCCGAGACCCGGGACGATATAGCCATGATCGTTCAAATGGCTGTCGAGGGCAGCCGTAACGATTGGCACGTCGGGATGCGCCTCCTTCATCCGCGCCACGCCTTCTGGTGCGGCCAGAAGGCACATGAAGCGAATGTTGGTCGCGCCGGATTGCTTCAGAAGGTCGATCGCCGCGACAGATGAATTGCCCGTCGCCAGCATCGGATCAAGCGCGATGGTCAGCCGGTCTCTGAGGTCGGGCACCTTGTAGTAATATTGCACCGGCTGCAGCGTTTCGGGATCGCGATAAAGACCGACAAATCCGACACGAGCCGCCGGGATAAGCTCCAATACCCCGTCCAGAAGGCCGTTGCCCGCCCTGAGGATCGAGATCAGCGCCAGCTTCTTGCCGTCGATCACGGGCGCATCCATTTCGCAAAGCGGCGTCTCTATCCGCCGCGTGGTCATCTCCATCTCGCGGGTGATCTCATAGGCTAGAAGCTGGCTGATCTCGCGCAGGAGCCGCCGGAAAGAATTGGTCGACGTGTCGCGGGCGCGCATCAGCGTCAGCTTGTGGCTGACCAAAGGATGTTTCACGACAGTCAGATGATCAAGCATAGGCAGCCCCCCGTAATCTTGCAGCTTTTCTTCCTGTATCGGCATCACCACCCTCCGCGTCAATCGTGACAAGGGCGATTTGCCGATGTTTTTCCCCCATCAGCCCCGGTGCGGACAAGAAAGGTCACGTACCATGCCGAAGTCTGCGCAGCGTAACTTTCACTGTCACAGAAAGCTCCGCCCCGGCCCCTCCGACGGCACCAAAAGATGAGCGGCGACAGAGGCGGCAATGTCGGCAAAAGCTACCAGACCGACAGGGCGCGGCGGCGTGGGTGGCCCGGCCAGATAGCCCAGCACCGGCACCCTTTCGCGCGTATGATCGCTTCCCGGCCAGGTTGGGTCGTTACCGTGGTCGGCGGTAAATATCGCCAGATCGCCCGGGCCAAGCCGCGCCAGAAAGCCGCCAACCTCAGCGTCGAACCATTCCAACGCCCGCGCGTAACCGGCAACGTCGCGCCGGTGGCCATAAAGGCTGTCAAATTCGACAAAGTTCGCAAAGGTCAAGGAACCCTGCTCTGCCTGCCCCGCAAGTCGGTTCAGATGTTCGAAAAGGACTTTGTCACTACCCTTCACCTGACCGTCGATCCCCCGCATGGAGAAGATGTCGCCGATCTTTCCCACACCATGCACCCGCCCTCCAGCGGCCTGAACCCAGTCGCAAAGCGTTGGCGCGGGCGGGGCGATGGCAAAGTCGCGGCGATTAGCGGTGCGGCGGAAATTTCCCGGACCGCCGACAAAGGGGCGGGCAATGACCCGGCCGACCTTCATCGCATGCAGGCGCGGCGCGATATCCCGGCAAAGTTTGAGCAGCCGCTCAAGGCCAAAGCTTTCCTCATGGCAGGCGATCTGCAGGACCGAATCCGCCGATGTATAGACAATCGGCCAACCGGTCCGCAGATGTTCGGCGCAATGATCCTCGATGATCGGCACGCCAGAGGCATGGCAATTGCCAAGCGTCCCACCCGCGCCGCAAAGATGCGCCAACTCGTCCAGAAGATCTTGCGGAAAGGCGGGCTGTGTATCGGGAAAATAGTGCCAGGCCCATGGCACCGGCACCCCGGCCAATTCCCAATGGCCAGTGGGCGTATCCTTGCCCTGCGACTGTTCGGTCGCCGCGCCCCATAGTCCGCGCGGCGTGGCGCCCATGCCGGGGCAGACCGCGCCGGAGGCGAGGCTGACCGCCGCCGACAGGCCCAACCCGTCCAACCACGGCATCCGCAAGGGGCCGGACCGGCCCGCCTCCGCCCGCCCTTTGGCGCAGGCGTCGGCGATATGGGCCAGAGTATTGGCGCCCCTGTCGGGCAGATCGCCGTTGAAAAACCGCTCTGCATCCGGCGCGCCGCCCGCACCGACCGAATCCATCACAATTAGAAAGGCCCGCGCCATCAGCCGACCCTGCCTGCGATAAGGGGTGGGTCCGCAGGCCGCTCTGCCCCGATCGCATAGGCGGCGCGCACCCGTGCCACGGCTTCCTCTGCGCCTGCAGCATTTGCGGCATGGACCAGCGCCAGCACATCTTTCGGTCCGACCTCTGCCCCGACCGGCAAAAGATCAGAAAGGCCAACCGACAGGTCGAGCTTGTCGCCCCCCCGCAACCGACCGCCGCCAAGGCCGACGACCGCATGGCCCAGTGCCTCTGCCTCTATCGCGTGCACAAAACCCGCCTTCCCGGCCGTGACCGGCCGTTGCACCGGGGCCTTGGGCAAATAGTCCGCAAAACGTTCGACAAAATCGGCGGGGCCGCCTTGCGCCGCCACCATCTGGCCAAACCTTTCCGCCGCCGCCCCGGACAGTAGTGCACTTGTCATCTGCCGCGCGCCTTCGGTGCTGTCGGGCGCAAGGCCAGCAAGCACCAACCCCTCTGCCCCAAGCGCCACACTCAGATCCCAAAGCCGCGGGCCGGCCTGCCGCCCTTCGGTTAACAGTTCCATCACCCTGGCCACTTCCAGCGCATTGCCCGCCGCCGTGGCAAGGGGCTGCGACATGTCGCTGATCAGCGCCGCTGTCCGGCAGCCCGCGTCATTGGCGGTCCGCACCAGCGCTTCTGCCAGCCCCTTTGCCGCGTCCATCCTTTTCATGAAGGCACCAGAACCAACCTTTACATCCAGTACCAAGGCCGCCGGCCCGGCAGCGAGCTTTTTTGACAGGATCGACGCGGTGATCAGGTCGATGGATTCGACCGTTCCGGTAACATCGCGCACCGCATAAAGCCGTCGGTCCGCCGGGGCGATTTCCGCCGAGGCGCCGACAATGGCGCAGCCAGACTGGCGCAGGATCTGCCGCAAGTCCTCCACCGACTGGTCGCACCGATAGCCGGGGATCGATTCCAGCTTGTCGAGTGTGCCGCCGGTATGGCCAAGGCCGCGCCCAGAAATCATCGGCACATAGCCGCCGCACACCGCCAATGCCGGGGCGATGAGCAGCGAGGTGACATCGCCAATGCCGCCGGTCGAATGTTTGTCGATAACCGGGCCAGGCATGTCCCATGCCAGAACCTGCCCGCTGTCGCGCATGGCCAAGGTCAGGCCAACGCGGTCCGCCTCGCTCAGCCCGCGCAAGAGAATTGCCATAGCAAATGCGCCAGCCTGCGCATCGCTGACATCGCCAGAGGCAAGCCCGGCCGCGAACCACTGGGCGGCGGCGCTTGGCAGACCGTCACCGTCGCGCAGGGCCGCGATGATGCTGCGCGCCTCCATCAGCTTCGGTCCAAAAAGGCCGGTCCAAAAGCGCCGGGCAGCAGTTCGCCAAGCGTTGCCACGGTTTCCTTGCCATCGGTGTTCGCCATGCTGACAGGCACCGAAGGGGCGGCGAACTCGGCCAGCTTCTGGCGGCAGCCGCCGCAGGGCGTCAGGGGTTCGGCGCAGTCGCCTATCACCGCCACGGCGGTAATCTCTCTGTCACCGCCCGCCACCATTGCGGCGATGGCCCCGGCCTCTGCACAGAGGGTTTGGGGATAGGCGACATTTTCCACATTGCAGCCGCGATAGATGCGCCCGGAGGCGGCACGGATCGCCGCACCGACCTGAAAGCGGGAATAAGGCGCGTGGGCCAATTCGCGCACCTGCAGCGCCTCTGCCAGCAACTCCTTGTCAATCGATGCCATGGCTTGCCCTTTTTTGACCATCTGGTCACCATTGCGCGCTTCGCGCCGCGCCGCAACTGCAAAGCGGCGACAGATCGGCACAATGCGGCCGACGGCTAGCCAAGGATTTCGGTGGCAAAGCGGCCGGGAAGCGAAACTTCAAGAAGCTCGAAATCCTCGGTCGGCTCGGCCCAGCGCGTGACCAGACCGGGCGGGGTGACAAAGGCGTCGCCCGGACCAAGGCGGAAGGGATCCTTGCCCTCGCCCTCCAATGTCATGGCACCCGCCATCACGAACCCAAAGAGGATGTCGCTGTCGTGGCGGGTAGGGGCCGGAACCCCCTGCCCCTTGCGCACCACCTGAACCCCGGCCATCGCGCTGGTATTGTCGCTGATCGTGGTGTCGCGGCACTGATAACCCGGCTGACGAAACGGGACCCAGTTCGCGCCTTTTGCCAGATTATGGACAAAACGCTGCCCGTCCCACTCGCGCTCTGGCCGCAGATCTGGGGTTGGCAGGGTCATTTCATGATCAATCTCGGTAATATGATCGGCAGGAACCCCGATCTCGATCACTTCGATATCGTCGCCCGCCTCCAAGACGCGGTGGCGGATCCGTGGTGGCTGGATGAAACAGTCGCCCGCCGTCAGACGCCTTACGCCGCCCTGATCCTCGTACAAGACATCGACCCAGCCGCGCACGCAAAAGATCAGCTGAAAGCCGACCTTGTGGAAATGCACCATGTCCGGCACCTTGCCGTCCGGGACACGGATATGGCTGGCGATGATCGCGCCGCCAAGGCGGGTGGGCACAAGATCCCGGTAGGCCATGCCGGCCCGCCCGATGACCCAGGGGGCCTGATCGGCAAGGCGGCGCACGACAAAGGCATGTTGCGTGGCGGGCAGGACCAGCGGCGGATCAAGTTCGTCAATCGTGACAAGTGTGCCGCCGGGGGCCGTCAGATGCCGCGCACCTTCGGCAAAGTCGTCCGGCGCCTCGGTCAGGATATTCAACTGGCCGGGCGCCCCTCCATGACCCTGATCGAGCCGCACCCGCAACCCGTGGCCAGAAAATACCGCCACCGCCGGATTGTCAGCCGGATAAATCATGTCGAGCCGCATCCCCAGACGGTTGGTGAAAAACCCCAGATCGGCGCGCAGATCGGTCGTTGACAGAAGGATTTCGGCGCGCGTCGTGGTCATCGGAAGCTCCATTGCAGGCAGTTGGCCTATGCCGCATGCTTGCCCGTCCGCCGTCAAGTCTAATGATGTATTTTCATTCTTTCGCTATATGTGCTTTTACTGAAAGCGACAGGACAGGGGCTTGCAGTACCAACCAGGGTTAGTTTAACACTAAACTATCTGATAGGAGAGCGTCGGTGGACGATAGCAGACAGGAAAATGCACGGCAGGCCGCGCTGGAGTACCACGAGTTTCCCAAGCCCGGAAAGCTGGAGATCCGCGCAACCAAACCCCTGGCCAACGGGCGCGACCTTGCCCGTGCCTACAGCCCCGGCGTTGCCGAGGCCTGTCTGGAGATCAAGGCCGACCCATCCACGGCCAGCCGCTATACGGTGCGCGGCAATCTTGTAGCAGTGGTGACCAATGGCAGCGCCGTCCTCGGGCTGGGCAATATCGGTGCGCTGGCGGCCAAACCGGTGATGGAAGGCAAGGCGGTCCTCTTCAAGAAATTCGCCAATATCGACTGTTTCGACATAGAACTGAATGAAAGCGACCCGGAGCGTCTGGCCGATATCGTCTGCGCGCTGGAGCCGACCTTTGGCGCGATCAACCTCGAAGATATCAAGGCGCCCGACTGTTTCATCGTCGAAAAGCTTTGTCGCGAGCGGATGAATATCCCTGTCTTTCACGACGATCAGCATGGCACGGCGATCGTGGTCGGTGCTGCGGCTCGCAATGCGCTGCATGTCGTTGGCAAAAGTGCCGACCAGATCAAGGTCGTCTCGACCGGTGGCGGCGCGGCGGGGATCGCCTGTCTCAACATGCTCCTGAAGCTCGGCGTGCGGCGCGAAAATGTCTGGCTTTGCGATCTTGACGGTCTGGTCTACGAGGGGCGCACCAGCCAGATGACCCCGCAAAAGGCGCTTTATGCGCAGGGCACGAAACCGGCCACGCTGGATGATGTCATCGCCGGGGCCGATCTCTTTCTTGGCCTATCCGGACCCGGGGTTCTGACGCCCGGCATGGTGGCGAAGATGGCGGCGCGGCCGATCGTCTTTGCCTTGGCCAACCCGACCCCGGAAATCACCCCCGATGAAGTGCGCAGCGTGGCACCCGACGCGATCATCGCCACGGGGCGCAGCGATTTTCCCAATCAGGTCAATAACGTACTTTGCTTTCCCTTCATCTTTCGCGGCGCGCTCGATGTCGGGGCGACAGAGATCAATGACACGATGGAACTGGCCTGTAT
>JBARVM010000487.1:0-1891 GCA_049646265.1 Paracoccaceae bacterium | reverse complement strand
ATAGTTGTTTACCCGGGGCGCATCGGGTGCAGATGCCAGCCCGTAGTCGCTGGCGGCCAGAACGATATCAGGAATGTCGGGAATAGCGCCGGCCACCTCATCCGCGGCGACCATATCCTGGCGAAACCGGACAAAGCGAGCGGCGTAGCGTTCCGCATAGGCGGGCGTGCGCGAATGATAGGCGCCTGCCGCAACCTCCCACGAGCCCTTTTCCGCGTAAAGGTCGCGCAGGAAACGGGCGGCATAGGTGGCGTTGGCGGTGGGGTCGAACATATGGGCGACCGATTGGAAATTTTCGCCGTGCCAGCGGAAATTGATCTGAAAACAGCCGATGTCAAAGCTGACGGCACCGCGGGCCTTTTCCTTTTCGGCATAGTTCAGAGCCTGTTGTGGTGTTTCGAACCAATGCCCGGCCCCTTCCATATTGACCGTCCAGGGCCAGGGCCGGAAAGCACCGTTTTTCTTGCGGCCGGTTTCGTTCAGCGAAATGGCCATGAGGACAGAAAAGGGCACCCCTTCGGAAATGGAAGCGGCGCGTGCTGCTGCTATGCAAATGTTGGCAGGATCGGCGGGATCATTTTCAGGTGCCGGAACCGAAGTGCCAAGGGCCAGCCCCGGCAGAGCAAGCGAAAGCGCCAGCGCGATGACCAAAGGCCGCAGCTTCACCGGGTCGAATAGGGGCCTGAGCGGCCAAAGGTCGGGCATTCTGCGCACCTGTGCAATTCTTGCAATCTTGCCCAACGCTAGTGGGCCAAGGTTTAGATTTGGTAAGCGCGTTCTGGCCGGAAACTGCCCGTCAGGGGCCGTCGGTCCGGGGCGCCAAAAGCGTGGAAAGCATGCCTCGCAATCCCGCGCTTTCATCCAGCAGCGCCCGGCTTACTTCCAGACTGGCGGGATCACCGGCCTGAGGCAGCTCGGCGCCACTGGCCTCCAGACCAAAGGACAGGGCGGCGGCCTCATATTCGGGGTTTGTCGCGGCGGCGATCTGCCAATCCCCCCCGCTCCATGCGGCGCGGGACGTCATGGGGCCATCGCCCAACTCGCTGTAGGTCCGGGCGGCGGCCAGGTGATCGCCCGCCTGCTCGTAGGCGGCAGCGCGCAGCCTTGCCGCCTCCGGGCCGGGCAGGCCAGAGAGCCGTTCGAGCGCCAAATCCGGTGCATAGCGCCCCAATGCAGCCTGCGCCAACATCAGGCGCATCGGTACGCTTTGATCTTTTTGATCGGCCAAGAGATGTTCGACCTCGTCGAAAAAGCCCAACTGGCCAAGCCGTTCTGCCACGGCCATGGTCAAGGTTTGGTGCGGCCCCGCTTCGGCCAACAGCGACCGGTGCCCGAAATACTGGGTCAAAAAGGTCGTATCATCGGCCAGCGTCGCCAGGGATGAGAAGAGATAGAGGGCCATCTCAGCACGGTCCTGGTCCGGCCTGATTTCCTGCCAGCGCAGATAACTGGCGAAAGCTTCGACAAAGTCGCTACTGGCAGCACGGGCGGCAACCTCCAACGTGGCGAATTCGGGGCCCTCAGCTGAGTCCTGCCGGGCAAAGGCCAATGCCGCCACCTCGTCCACTTGTGCGGGGTCGATGGGGGCGCCACTGTCGAGCCGGGCCCGCACGGCGAGTTTCAAGGCTTCGGTCGCCAGCGCGTCATTGCCCTTAGAGAGATCCTCCAGCTCTGCGACGGCGCTATCGGCATGGCCCCCCTCCAGCGCCAGTTTGGCGTCGATCATGGTTGCCGCGCGGATCGGTTCGGATTCCTTGCGCGTAATCGCGTTGCGCACGGCGGCGGCAGCGTCCGCGGCACCCATGCTGATCAGCCGGGTTGCAAGCCGCGGGCCAAGAAGGTCGCGCAGTGGGCCGGGCAGCGCTGAAAAACTGCGCAGCACCTCGGGCAA
>JBARVM010000486.1:0-3340 GCA_049646265.1 Paracoccaceae bacterium | reverse complement strand
CTCCAGTGCGGCGCGCATGGCACCGGCGCCTTGCGAGCGGATCAGATCGTCCGGGTCCATCCCCTGCGGCAGGGTGACAAAACGCAGGCGGTTGCCCGCCTCGATCAGCGGCAGCGCCAGATCAATGAGCCGCATGGCCGCACGAATACCGGCCGTATCGCCATCCAGCATGATCAGGGGTTCGGGATGCAACCGCCACAAAAGTCGCAGCTGATCTTCGGTGATCGCGGTGCCCAAGGGTGCCACCGCCCCGTCGAACCCCGCGCCGACAAGGGCAATCACATCCATATAACCTTCGGCGACGATCAGCGGCTGGCCCTTTGCACAGGCCTCCCGCGCCGGGCCATGGTTGTAAAGGCTGCGGCCCTTGTCAAAAAGCTCCGTCTCGGGACTGTTGAGATATTTGGCCCGCGCATCGGCGGCCATCGCCCGCCCGCCAAAACCGATGCAACGCCCGCGTGCATCGCGGAGGGGAAAGATGATGCGGTCACGGAACCGATCATAGGGGACGCCACCATCATCGGGGCGCGCGCATAGGCCCGCATCGACCAGAAGATCGGCCGCGATACCCTTTTGCGTCAACGCATGAAAGAGACCCTGCCGCTGGTCCAGGGCAAAGCCCACCTCGAACCGGGCGCGTGCCGCTTCATCAAGCTTGCGCCCGTCGAGATAGTCGCGCGCCGCAGCTGCAGCCGACGTATTCAGGTTCAGCCGGAAATGGCCAACCGCAGCCTCCAGCACCCGCGCAAGTTCGCTGCGCCGGTCGGCCCGTTCGGCGGCCTTCGGATCGGCGGCAGGCATCTGCATCCCCGCCTCGCGCGCCAGAACCTCGATGGCCTCCATGAAGGACATGTTCTCGGTATCGCGCAGGAACGACACGGCATCGCCCTTCTGATGGCAGCCGAAACAATAGTAAAAGCCCTTCCTGTCATCGACATGGAACGAGGCGGTTTTTTCTTGATGAAAGGGGCAAGGCGCCCAAAGATCGCCCTTGGCCTGGTTCGACTTGCGCTGGTCCCACGTCACCTTGCGCCCGACCACATTCGACAGGGTCACGCGGTTACGCAGTTCTTCAAGGAATCCGGGTGGCAGGCTCATGTCACCGGTTTACAGAAGCAGCGGGCGGATGTCTGCACCTTCCTGCGGCACCGGGGGCGCTAAAGGGCGCGGCGGGCGGCAACCGATGTCATGGCCTGCGCGATTTCATGGACCGCAAAGGCGGTCATGGAGCGGAAAAGGTAGATCTGCATCACCTCTTCGGCGGGACGGACGAAAAGTACAGACATATGCTGCAGCGCGCTGCGCGCCGTGGCGCCGACCGGAAAGGCGGCAAGCGACAGATCAAGTGGCACCAACCGCGCCAAGACCGCCACCATATCCGGGCCGGAAAGCGACAATGCGATCCAGCCGTCGCTCGCCTCGGTCAGGGCGGCATGCCGGTCAAGCCCCGCAGGGGGCGCAAGATCGGTCAGAAAGGCCTGATCGCGCCCCGACCAGAAAAGCCCGCCCTTCTCTGCCATTACCGAGCGATTGGGCGCGGGCCAACCAAGTCCGGCGGTTGCCAGCGCCTTGCCAAGCGCCGCCGCCTGCCCTGGATAGGCGGCAATGGTGGTGATCCGCTTTGGCGTTGCATCGGTCAGAGCCGCCTGACCGATGGTCAGTGGCAAAAGCCCCTCTGTCGGCGAATTGGCAATCAATCTAGCCACGCGCGCGCCCTCCGTCCGGGTCGAAGAAGACCGGATTTACCACCTCACAGGGAATATCCGCCCCCCGCAAATGGTCCACCAGCCGCACCGTCTGGCCCAGTCGTTGCCTGCCGTTTTTCAGGAAGGCCAGCGCCAGATGGCTTTGCATGGTCGGCGACCAGCAGGCAGAGGTAACATAGCCCTGGCTGTTCAACCGCACCGCTTGGGCGCCCGCGTCAAACAGATGGGCGCCAGCCGGGATCAGCTTTTCCGGCGCGATGGGGCGCAGACCCACCAGCTGTTCGCGCGCCGAACCGAGCAGGCCGGGGCGCTGGCTGGCGGCCTTGCCGATGAAATCCTTTTTTTGCGACAGCATGCCCTGCAAACCCACATCAAAGGCCGTGACCCGCCCATGGATCTCGGCATGGGTGATAAAGCCCTTTTCGATGCGCAGCACATTCAGTGCCTCCATCCCATAGGCGCAGCCACCGAAACTTTCGGCCCGCGCCACCAGATCGCGGTAAAGGGCAGCACCATAGCGGGCCGGGACGGCGATTTCATAGCCAAGTTCCCCGGAAAAGGAGATGCGGAACAGCCGGGCCCGAACGCCACCCACCTTGACCTCGCCGCAGGAAAGGAACGGAAAGGCCTTTTCGGTGATCGGCGTATCCAGCACCGAATTCAGCAGTTCGCGCGCCAAGGGGCCGGCCACGGCAAACTGCGCCCAATGTTCGGTCACCGACAGGCAGCGCAACTGCCAGCCCGCACAAATGGCCTGTTGCACGAAATCGAGGTGGCGCATCACCTGCCCGGCCCCGGCCGTGGTCGTCGTCAGCACAAAGCGGTCGGCCGACAGCCGTGCCGCCGTGCCGTCATCCATCACCATCCCGTCTTCGCGCAGCATCAGGCCATAGCGGACCCGCCCCGGCGCCAGGCCGGAAAAGCCGTTGGTATAGATCAGGTCAAGAAAACGCCCCGCATCGCGGCCCGACACCTCGATCTTGCCAAGGGTAGAGACATCGCACACCCCGACCCGGTTGCGCACCGCCTTCACCTCCCGGTCGCAGGACATGCGCCAGTTGGTCTCGCCGGGATGCGGAAAATAGGACGGGCGGTACCACAGACCCGCCTCGATCATCGGCGCGCCGCGCGCCAAGGCCGCCTCGTGCGAGCTTGTCAGCCGTTTCGGCGCGAAACCACCGCCCTGCCCGCCAGCCCCCAACGCCGCAATCGACACCGGCACAAAGGGCGGCCGATAGGTGGTGGTGCCGGTTTCCGGTATGGTGCGCCCGGTCGCATCGGCCAGAACCGCCAGTGCCGCAACGCCAGATGTCTTGCCCTGATCCGGCGCCATACCTTGCGTCGTATAGCGTTTCATATGTTCGACAGAGGCAAAACCCTCTTGCGCGGCAAGTGCCACATCCTTGGTCGTCACATCATTGGCCATGTCGAGCCAGGCGCGGCCCCGCGCCCCTGTCGGCCCTCCGGTAACCTGCCAAAAGGCGCTGATCCGCGCGGCTGAATTTTCGGCCTGTGGAAGGGTCATCCGCACCGGCTTGATTGACAGATCGCCCAGCGCCGCCACCGCCGCCGCATGACCTTCGGCCAGCACCCAGCCGGTGGCAAAGGCTCCGTTCGCCGATCCGGCCGCCTCC
>JBARVM010000485.1:0-1816 GCA_049646265.1 Paracoccaceae bacterium | reverse complement strand
CTGGCCTGGAAGCTTTCAGTCACTCCCGGCACGGTCGCACGCGCCTATCAGATCGTCACCAGCGACGGATTGTTGGAGGCAACGATCGGGCGGGGCACCTTCGTGGTCGACCCTACAACCGCCACGCTGCCGGCACGGGACAGCAACTGGGGCGAGGAGGAGCCTTCGACCTATTCGAGTGTGGTCGACCTGCGCTCTCCTCGGTTGCCGGATGTCGGACAAAGTGCGGTGCTTTCCCGGATATTGACGGGCATGGCGGCAGTAAGAGCCAGCCACTATCTGGATTATCCGATGCCGCGGGATGATCTGGCGCTTTGCCAGGCCTATTGCGAGTGGATAGCCAGCCCTGCGCTGGGGCCGATCAATGCCGGCAATATCGCGGTGACATCCGGTGGGCAAAACGGCTTGATGATTTCCCTCCAATGCTGTCTGCGCGGCGACCGCCCCTCTGTCCTGTGTGAGGAGCTGGCCTTTCCCGGCTTTCGGCGAACTGCGCGGCTCAACCGGGCCGATGTGGCGCCGGTTGCCATGGATGACGAGGGCATGTTGCCCGACGCTTTGGATCAGGCGGTGCGGCGTACGGGCGCGCGGGTTTTATTTCTCATGCCCGACGCCCAGAACCCGACGACGGCGCAAATGAGCCTGCAAAGGCGGTTGGAAATCTCTGATGTCGCGCGGCTGCATGACCTGCAGATCATCGAGGATAATTGCTATTCGGTTGCCCCTACCAGCCTGCCATCGCTTTATGCGCTGGCGCCGGATCGAACCTGGCACATCAGCTCCTTTTCAAAAAGTCTTTCGGCCGGATTGCGCTTTGGCGCCATCATAGCGCCCACCGGACTTGCGGATACAGCACGGCTGGCCATGCAGCACAATTCCTTTGGCCTTTCGCGGCCGGTTGCCGACATAGCGCTGGAACTGATGCGTTCGGGCGAGGCGGTCCGGCTGCGTGATCTGGTTGTCGCGGATATCGACAAAAGGCTGAAACTGGCGGTCAATATTCTGGGGCGCCACGCGCTTCGCTGGCGAAGGGGGTTAAGCTTTGTCTGGTTGCCTATGCCACGCGGCTGGCGCGGCGCGTCCTTTGCCCGAGCAGCCGAGGCGCAGGGGATACTGGTTCGCACCGCTGATGAATATTCCCTTGCAGACGGGCGCGCGCCGAATGCGGTAAGAATCGCGCTGTCAGGGGGAATTTCCGAAGACGCCTTGAACAGATCCTTGTTGATTCTCGCGGGCATTCTCGACAATCCGGACGATTTCCTGCCAGTCTGAGCGGCTAGAAAGTTACGAAAAACAAGGTCGTGCAAACTTTCTAAATAATATGATCAAAAAATATTTTACCTGAACTCCTTTCATGCTAAGACCCTTCCAAGGGCACTGAAATTGTGCAAACCTAAGCGAAGCAGACCGGGAAAATACCGGCGTCGCTCAGCAGGGATGGGGAAATGAGTCAAAACTCACTATGGGGGCGCCTTAGCCGCTCTCCTGCCTTTAATGGCTATGCCTTGATCAGCCCGACCGCGCTTTATGCCGTGTTATTGCTTGCGGCACCTCTGGCGACGGTCGTCTATCTTTCCTTCCAGATGGACGGAACCGGGGTTCGGGAAGTTATCCATCAGTTCAACGTCCAGAATTATGTGACCGCCTGGACAGATCCGATCTATCGCGCCCTGATGCAGCGATCCTTATTCGTCTCTTTCATGGTGACCGGGGCGACGGTGCTTCTGGCCTTTCCCGTGGCCTATTTCATCTCGTTTTATGTGTCCCCCAGCCGCAAGTCACTTTGGCTGTTTCTGATCACCATTCCCTTCTGGAC
>JBARVM010000484.1:0-1788 GCA_049646265.1 Paracoccaceae bacterium | reverse complement strand
CTGCGGACCCCCTTTGGCCCCGGCGGCTACGAGATTGCGGCCCTCTCGGCGGGGCTGGCCAAGGCCGCGCTCGCTGCTGTCCTGCGGGGCGAATTGGCCAACGCCTATGCGCTGACCCGGCCACCCGGCCATCACGCCCTGCCCGACTGGCCAAACGGCTTTTGCCTTTTCAACAATATCGCCGTCGCGATAGAGGCGGCGCGCGCGGCGGGGCTGGCGCGGCGTTTTGCCGTCATCGACTGGGATGTGCATCACGGCAACGGGACAGAGGCGATCTACCTTGCCGACCCCGAGGTTCTGACGATCTCGCTGCATCAGGAACATAACTACCCGCTTGATAGCGGCGGGGCCGAGGTGCGCGGCACCGGCAAGGGCCACGGGTTCAATATCAATATCCCCCTGCCCCCCGGCACCGGGCACGAGAATTACCTCGAAGCGATGGCGCGGATCGCCATCCCCGCCCTTTATCGTTTCAACCCCGACGTGATCATCGTGGCCTGCGGTTTTGACGCCTCTGCCTTTGATCCTTTGGGGCGGATGCTGGCCAGTGCGGAAACCTTCCGGCTGATGACCCGCCAGACGATGCAGGCGGCGGCCGATCTTTGTGGCGGCAAGCTGGTTTTGGTGCACGAGGGCGGCTATTCGGAAATGCATGTGCCCTTCTGCGGCCATGCAACGATCGAGGAACTCTCTGGCACCGCCTTGCGCGCGCCGGACCCGATGGCGGCGGCGCTGGTTGCCCGCCAGCCCGGCCCGGACTGGTGCCGCGCCATTTCGGCGCATATAGACCGGCTGGCCGCCTATTTTCTGTGAAGGATCCCATGGACTTGCCCATCCCACCCCTTTCCGCCCAGCCCGAGGTTCTGCGTTTCCTGCAAACGCGCCGGTCGCGCCCGGCCCGCACGCTGGGCCTGCCTGTTCCCGACCGCGCGACGCTGGAAGAGATTCTGACAGCCGCCCTGCGCGTACCCGACCATGGCAAGCTGGAACCCTGGCGTCTGTTGGTGCTGCAAAAGCCCGCGTTGGAGCGTCTTGCGGCACTGGCCGCCGCGCGGGGCAGCGAAATCGGGCTGGCGGCGGATCAACTGGCCAAGGGCGTCGCGCAGTTTTCTGATTCATTTCTGATCATTGCGGTGATCAAACGCCCCCGATCGACCGAGAAAATACCAGAAATCGAACAAGTGCTGTCCACCGGTGCGCTTTGCCTCTCCTTGCTGAATGCGGCGGCGGCGGCGGGCTTTGGCGGCAACTGGCTGACCGGCTGGGTTGCCTCTGATCCGGTCATCTGTGCCGAAGGCCTGGGCCTTCAGCCCGGCGAATGGGTCGCTGGGCTGGTCCATATCGGCAGCGAGGGCGTAGTGCCCCCCGAACGGCCGCGCCCGGACCTTGCCGCAACCGTAAGCTGGGTGGAAAAGTGATCCTCTCGGCCTTTGCCGCAACGCTTGGCCAGCTCGATGACAGGCGGTTCCTGCGGGTGATCGGCCTTGGCTGCGCGCTGGCGGCGGGGCTCTTGCTGGGCACCTACGGGATATTGCTCCTGCTGATCGACTGGTTTTCGCCCGACAGCCTCACCCTGCCCTGGATTGGCGAGGTGGGTGGGCTCAAGGGCCTATTGGACATCGGCTCACTTCTGTTGATGATCACCCTGTCGATCGTGCTGATGGTGCCGGTCGCGGCGCTCTTTTCCGGCCTCTTTCTGGAAGATGTGGCCCAAGCGGTCGAGGATCGCCACTACCCCGGCCTGCCGCCTGCGCAGGGGCCGGGCATGGCGCTGGCGCTCATCGGTTC
>JBARVM010000483.1:0-3303 GCA_049646265.1 Paracoccaceae bacterium | reverse complement strand
CGACCGGTCGAGCCCGCGCAGGATACCGCCACGCGCTGCAGTCACCGCAATGGGCGGCGGTGGCGGCAGTTCGGCCAATACCCGTTGATCGGTCGCAATACGCGGCTGCACAGTCAGCGAAATCCCGTCATCGACATAGGCGGGGTCTGTCTCATCCCCAAGGTTCGGCTGGCCCTGATCGGTCATCACACCCAACAAGAATTTTTCCAGCTCCGGGTCCAGCTCCACCTCTTGCGCCAACGCGGGCAGGGCCAGACAGACCAGCAGAGCTGTCGCGGCGGCCTTCATGGGCTTTGCTCGTCGTTGCTGCTGGAAGAATTGCCGACAAACTTCATCAAAAGCTGGATCAGGCCAACCGCGCCCTGTGTGTCGTAAATCTCGCCACCGGCCTCGATCATGTCGGGGCTGCCGCCGGGCTGAATTTCAAGGAAATTGCCACCCAGCAAACCTTCGGAGGAGATCAGCGCGCTGCTGTCATCCGGCACGGCGATACCGTCTTTGACGGTAAAGGTCGCGTCGGCATAATAGGTTTCGGGGTTGAGCGTCAGCCCGGTGACCGCGCCGACCTTGACGCCAGCCAGCCGGACATCGGTGCCTATGCTGATCCCGTCCACCGACCGGAAACTGGCCTTCAACTCGTAAGCGCCCGATTGCGGCGCCAATTGGCCGCCAATACCTGCGTAAAGTGCAAAGGCGCCAGCCACCAGCAAAACGCCTGCGCCCGCCAGAACTTCGCTGACATTTTCGGACATTTCAGCCCTCCGGTGTCCAGGCTTCGTAATCGCGGCGTTTTTCTGCCTCTGCCCGGCGGATCGAACCGGCAGGGGCATAGGCAAGCGCCGTGCCGGTCAGGTTTTCCTGATGCGGCTTTTCCCAGCTTTTGTGCTTCAACGGCTGTTTGGTCGGCGGCTGATCCCAGGTGAAATGCAGCCAGCCATGCCAATCGGGGCTGACCCGCGAGGCTTCGCTTTCGCCATTATAGATCACCCAGCGGCGGCTGCCGTCCTTGGTGGTGTAAAAGCGGTTGCCTTGCGCATCCTCGCCAACCTTGACGCCACGACGCAGGGTAAAAAGCTGGGTGCCAAGGGTCTGGCCGTTCCACCAGGTCAAAAGGCGCAGGAGAAACTTCATCTGGGACCTCCGAAAGAGTTGTTTCCTTCTATACCGAGCCTGCCGCAAAGGTCCAGTGGCCATGGCCATCCGCACGCTCTCATAGGCTGGCTCATGCCTTCCTGGGGCGCGCGCGACATCTCGCGGCGGCCGCTTAGTCCGGCGGATCGCTAGGGCGGCCATTTCCGTCAATCCGCTGTGGGTCGGCGGGCGGTGGCAGATCATTGCTTGCGGCAGCGCTCCTGCCGCGTTGCCGCCAAAGTCTGGGTGCCTGATTGAAAAGCCAGTTCGAAAATCGAAAGACCGCGACCCGGACAAAGGCATTGACGATCATGGTGATCAGCCGGTTCAGCGACATGTCCCTCAATCCTCAAACAGCTCGCTCTGGCCCGCCAGTTCCTCGCCCTCGTCATCGCCCTGCCCGTCGGTTCCCTGCCCCGGTGCCGGGCGATTGTCGAGCAGCCCTGCCGCGCGCAATTCCTTCAGCCCCGGCAGATCGCGGGCAGATTCAAGGCCGAAGTGATCAAGGAATTTCTGCGTGACAACAAAGGTAACGGGCCGCCCCGGCGTCATGCGCCGCCGCCCGAAACGGATCCATTCCAGCCCGATCAACTGGTCAACCGTGCCGCTGCTGACCGCAACGCCACGGATCTCTTCGATCTCGGCGCGGGTTGCGGGCTGGTGGTAGGCGATGATGGCCAGCGTTTCGATGGCGGCGCGGGACAGTTTGCGCGTCTCCACCACTTCCTTATGCATCAGAAACCCGAGATCGGCGGCGGTGCGCATCGCCCAGCCATCGCCGACCTTCACCAGATTGACCCCCCGCCCCTCGTAACGTTTCTTAAGATGGACCAGCGCCTCTGCCGGGTCGGCGCCATGCGGCATCCTTTGCGCCAGCTCCGTGACAGAGACGGGATCTGCAGAGGCGAAGAGGATAGCCTCTACCATCCGTTCCTGTTCGCCCATGGGCGGTGCTTCGAACAGGCTGGGATCGGACGGGGTGGCCGCTGGCCTTTCTGTCTTTGTCTCGGTCACGGGCTTTTCCGGCGAATGGTGATGGCAGAGAATGTGTCGGACTGCTTTATCTCTATCTGCCCCTGTTTGACCAGTTCCAAGGAGGCCGCAAAGGTCGCCGCCGTGGCCGACCGACGCCGCGCCGGGTCATGCGTCCACTCATCCGGCAGATACCCCATAAGGTCGGTCCAGTCGCCCGCATAGCCGATCAACCCGCGCATCCGCTCCAGCGCGCGTTCAAGCGTGAAGACATGCTGGCGGTCAAAGGCATAGGGGCGAAATTCATCCTTGGTCCGGATCCGCGCATAGGCCTGCATCAGGTCAAGCAGCGTGGCGGTATAGTTGACAGTACGCAGGCGTGTCACATCCTCGGGGATGCCACGGGCAAAGAAATCGCGCCCCAACTGGTCGCGGGCCATCAACCGGGCCGCCGCCTCGCGCATCGCTTCGAGCCGTTCAAGCTGAAAGGCCAGATGGGCGGCCAGTTCTTCGCCACTCGGACCCTCGTCGCTGGGATCGGGCGGCAAAAGCAGCCGCGACTTCAGATAGGCAAGCCAGGCGGCCATCACCAGATAGTCGGCGGCCAGTTCGATCCTGAGCGCCTTGGCTTTTTCGACAAAGGCCAGATATTGTTCGGCCAGCTGCAGGACCGACACTTTACGCAGATCAACCTTTTGCGTGCGCGAGAGGTTGAGGAGCAGGTCCAAGGGCCCCTCGAAACCGTCCACGTCGATGATCAATGCCTCTGACGCCAGCCGGTCGGCGACCGGGGCGCTTTGTTGCGAGAACAGGTTGGTGTCGGTCATAGGGCCTAGGCCTTTGGCGCCAAAAGAAGGCCTTCAAGTTCGGCGATCAGCGCCGGGGCGTCAATGGGGTCTGGCGCCATTCGGCGCGATAGTGCGGCGCTGGCGCGGTCATGAGCCTTTGGGGTAAGCGTGGGAACCGCCGCGGCGATGGCCTGCATCTCCACCATGTCGCCATTGCAGTGCAGCGCAATATCGCACCCCGCTGCAAGCGAGCGGGCCGCACGTTCCGCCACCGGCCCCGTCAGCGCCTCCATCGACACATCGTCGGTGACCAGCAGGCCCTGAAATCCGATCAGATCGCGGATCGCGGCAATGACCTTTGGCGAAAGGGTCGCGGGCAGATCGGTATCGATGGCGGGCAGAAGGATATGGG
>JBARVM010000482.1:0-2566 GCA_049646265.1 Paracoccaceae bacterium | reverse complement strand
GCATATTCGATGGCAAAACAGCGCGTCAGCCAGTTATGGCGGGCATTGTAAAAATCCAGAACCCCTTGGAGGCAGGCCACCTTTGGCCCCCGGTTCAGAAAGCAGCGGACGACGGTATGGATTTGCTGGGGTTCCGGCGCATCCTCTGCGTCATAGACGCCGATGATACTGCCCCGACAGAAATTCAGCGCATAGTTCAGCGCCCGCGGCTTGGTCCGGATCGGACCGGCCGGTACCGCGACCACCCGCATCCAGGAGGGCAGTTTGTGGCGGGCGAGGGCGGCGGCGGTCTGTTCATCCTCGACCTCATGGACCAGCAGAATATCAAGTAGCTCGCGCGGGTAGTCGAGACGGCCGAGCCGTTCGATCAGGCGCGGGGCGATGTCATCCTCTTGAAAAAGCGGCACCATGATCGACACGACAGGCAGGCGGGTCACAATCTGGTCAGGCACCTCATCTGGTCCGGCGCGCAGTTGCGCGATGAAAGCCGCCGCCTTCAAACCGGTGCAGAGAAGCAGGGTCAAGGTTGCCCAGAAAAAGAGTGGCAGAAAGGCAAGAGCTGGCGAAAGAAGGGCAAGCGCGCCCAGAACTGCCAGCGTCACGGTCGCGATGGGTGCCGCATAGCGGCCATTCATGTCACGGCAACTTTCGGCGGCGGTCACGCGCCGTTCCGCCTGACGGATCAGCGATGTCTGGCGGGCGGCGATGAGGCTTGCATGGATATCGCGTTCTGACGCCAGCGCCATGACAATCGGGCCGCTATGCTGCGCCAGCCTATCTCGGATCGCACTACGCAAGGCAGAGAACTGGTCGGGTCGAGCCGTTACGACGACCGTCGCATTGCCGGAAATGCGCCAGGGCAGAATGGCGTGGGTCAGGCAAAATTCCGGACCCAGCTGATCCAGCAACCTCGGATCGGGCGGCGCTGTGGCAAGATTGATCGTCCGCGCCCCCCATTGCAGCGACAGGGCCGCCATCAGGTCGTGCTCATTCACAAAGCCATGTGCCAGAAGCACATCGCCGAGCTGCACATCCTGACGGTCACGCAGATCAAGCGCCGTCGCGAGGTTTTCCGGTGTCACCGCCTTGAGGTCGATAAGGATCTGACCCAGCGGTTTGCGCGGCGGTTGCGCGCGTTTGGGCAGTTGGCGACCCGTGCCGTTGGGCAGGCCGGAAAAGGGCACGAAATCCGGTGCAACAAGGCTGAGATTTTGATGCGACGTCGACATGCGTTGCCCGATCCTTCCGGGACCGAGCTTCGAGCGCGCATGGTTAAGAGGTGGTTAAGGAACCAGCGACAATTTGCGAAAACAGCCTTGGATCGGCAGATTTGTCACCTGCCAGCCGCCGCGGGCCGTTCAGGCGGCCTTGCGCTGCTGCATGGCGTCGGCAAACCGTTGGAAAAGGTAGAAACTGTCTTGTGGGCCGGGGCTGGCCTCCGGGTGGTATTGCACCGAAAAGACCGGCCGGTCGGCCAGACGCAAGCCGCAGTTCGACCCGTCAAACAGGCTGACATGGGTTTCGAGAACCCCGGCAGGCAGGGTCTGGCTGTCCACCGCAAAACCATGGTTCATCGAGGTGATTTCCACCTTGCCGCTTTCCAGATCCTTGACCGGATGATTGGCGCCATGATGTCCGTGGTTCATCTTGATGGTCTTGGCGCCGACGGCCAGCGCCAGCATCTGATGGCCAAGGCAGATACCGAACAAGGGGATGTCGCGGGCCAGAACCCCCTGAATCATCGGCACGGCATAAGCGCCGGTCGCAGCCGGGTCACCGGGGCCATTCGACAGGAAGACACCGTCGGGGTTCAGTGCCAGCACCTCTTCCGCCGTGGCGGTAGCGGGAAGGACGGTCACATCGCAGCCGACAGAGGCAAGGCAGCGCAGGATATTGCGTTTGGCGCCATAGTCGATCGCGACAACCTTGTGTCCGGCGCCGCTCCGCTTGCCGAAACCGTCGGGCCAGGCCCAACGGGTTTCATCCCAGCGATAGCTTTGCCGGCAGCTGACTTCGCGCGCCAGATCAAGCCCGACCAGCCCCGACCAGTCGCGGGCGCGGGCCACCAGCACCTCTATGTCGAAAACCCCGTCGGGATTGTGCGACAGCGCCACGTGCGGTGCCCCCTGTTTGCAGATCGCGCGGGTCAGACGGCGGGTATCGAGCCCGCCAATGCCGATCCGGCCCGTCTTGGACAGCCAGTCGACCAGAGGCGCTGCCGCGCGCCAGTTGGAGGGCGCGGTCGGATCCCATTTGACCACCATCCCAGCGGCGACCGGATCTGGCGCCTCGTCATCCTCGGGGGTGACGCCGACATTGCCTATATGGGGGAAGGTAAAGGTGACGACCTGCCCTGCATAGGACGGGTCTGTCATGATTTCCTGATAGCCGGTCATGGCCGTGTTGAAAACCAGTTCTGCCACCGTGTCGCCTGTGGCGCCGAACCCATATCCGTAAAAGAGCGATCCATCGGCCAGTGCCAGGCAGGCGGTTGGCTTTGCAGGGGGGGTGGTTTCCCTGGTCATGGCGCGGCTCCCGATGGTCAAAATCTGGCGGAACCTAAGGG
>JBARVM010000481.1:0-1887 GCA_049646265.1 Paracoccaceae bacterium | reverse complement strand
CCATATTGCCTCACGGGGGGTTCTGGCGCGGGTTCCCCACCCGGAAAAGCGGCACCGAGACTGGCGTGTAGCCGCCAATCCCTTGCACTTTTCCAACAATCCGACCCCAGAATATGCCGCGCCATCCCGTCTTGGTTCCGATAATGCAACATTTCTTGCCGAAACCCGGCCAACCAGTCCCGATCTGCGTGCCCTGCGCAATGCCTTTGGCGCCTTTGCCACCGGCGTCACGGTTCTGACCACCCGCCAGTCCGACGGAACCCCGCGCGGCTTCACCGCCAATTCCTTCACCTCCGTCTCGCTCGACCCGCCGCTTTTGCTCGTTTGCCTGGCGAAATCGGCGCACAGTTGCCAGACCTTCATGGAGGCCGAGCATTTCGCCGTGAATGTCTTGGCCGAGGATCAAAAGGCCATCTCGGGCCTTTTCGCCTCGCGCGAGCCGGACAAGTTCGACCAATGCGCCTGGACGCCCGGGGTGGGGGATGTGCCGCTGATCGACGGGGCGCTGGCGCAATTAGCCTGCGCGCGCGAAAGGCTGGTGGATGCGGGCGACCATATCATCCTGATTGGGCGGGTGCTGGATTTCGCCACATCAGCGGCGAGCCCGCTCGGCTATTACAAGGGCACCTATTTCTCTATCGGGCTGGAGTCCTCGCTGGTCGATGCAGTCGCTGCCACTGGCGGGACCATGGTTGGCGCGGTTCTGACCGACGGCGGCCGGATCTTGCTGGCAGAGGCGGCGGACGGCGGCCTGTCGGTGCCCAAGGCGCCGGGCACAAGGCCCAATCTTGCGGGCTTGCGCGCCCATCTTCAGGCGATGGACCTGCGACCAGAGGTGGAGTTTCTTTATGCCGTCTATGAGGATCGCGATACCGGGCTGAACGGCATCTATTACCATGGGCAGGTCGCGGGGCCAGTGCCTGCCGGTATGGTTCTCTTGCCGCTTGACGGCCTGCCGTTTGACAGGGTCACAAATGCCGCCGAACGGTCGATGCTGGAACGCTATGCGCAGGAATTTCGTCATGGCGCCTTCGGCATCTATCAAGGCGACGAAACATCAGGAAAAGTGCGCCGCGTTACCGGCGTCTAGTGGAGGGAACCATGCTGCCAGAACTGCGCAAAGTCGTGACTTTTGATGAAGATATCCACCGCGATGGCGCGCGGGCGGCCGACCCGGTTTTGCGGATGATCGGTGTGGCGGCGGTGGTTACAAACCCCTGGCATGGCAAGGGCTTTGTCGAGGATCTTTCCCCCGAAATTGCGCGCATGGCCCCGGTTCTGGGCAAGATGCTGACCGACCGTCTGATCCGCCTTGCGGGCAGCGGCGATGCGATAGAGGCCTATGGAAAGGCCGCCCTTTGTGGCACGGATTGCGAGTTGGAACATGGCTCGGCACTGATCCACACGCTGCGCTTTGGCAATTTCTACCGAGAGGCGGTCGGCGCCAAGACCTATCTTGGTTTTACCAACAGCCGCGGACCGGCGAATAGCCAGATCCAGATCCCCCTGATGGACAAACATGACAGCGGGCGGCGGTCACATTATCTGACGGTGCAGTTTTCCATCCCTGATGCGCCGGACCATGATGAACTGGTGGTGGCGCTTGGCGCGGCAACGGGCGGACGCCCGCATCACCGTATTGGCGACCGTTATTCCGACCTGGCCGCCATTGGCGCCGACATCGACAATCCCGCCGGGGTCTGACGCCGACGGCGCCCCGCTGCAAAAGCAAAAGCGGCCACGCCAGAAGGCGGGCCGCTTTCACTCATGTCAGGCATTCCCTTACTGAGAGGCAAGCTTGTCGTTAGCCTCTTTCAGCGAACTGGCAATGATATCATACCATTCGCCGCTTTCGCGCATCTCAGTCAGACCGGCGTTCAGCATGGC
>JBARVM010000480.1:0-2148 GCA_049646265.1 Paracoccaceae bacterium | reverse complement strand
GGTCATCACGGTCTTTGACCCGATCGTCCATACTGCCGCCCCTGTTGTCGAGGATGATCCAAACAGCCTGCGCCGCACCGGGGTGCGTTTTGACACACGCTATGTCTATTGCGAGCGCCCGACGGTGATCACCGGCGGTGAACTCACGCTCGACATGCTCGACCTGAAATACAACACGACGGCGCGCACCTATACCGGCTCCTTGCAGCTCAAGGCTACCGGCGGCGTCTTCATCATCGACGACCTTGGCCGTCAGGCCGAGCCGCCGCAAAAGATCGTCAACCGTTGGATCGTGCCGCTGGAAGAAAGCCGCGATATTCTGGCGCTGCAATCGGGTGAAAAGTTCGAGGTGCCATTCGATACGCTGGTGATCTTTTCCACCAACTTCCACCCCAATGACATTTTCGACAAGGCGGCGCTGCGCCGGATCTTCTTCAAGATCAAGATCGACGGCCCTGATCAGGAAAACTTCCTCAAGATCTTTTCGCTGGTGGCCAAGAAACGGAAAATGCCGCTGGACGAGGCAGCGCTTTTGCATCTGCTGAAGGTCAAATATCCGACCATCGACAACGAATATGCCAACTATCAGCCGATCTTCCTCATCGATCAGATGATCGCGATCTGCAATTTCGAAGGCATCCCCTATCAAATGTCGCCCGAACTGATTGACCGCGCCTGGGCCAATATGTTCGTCAAGGAAGAACGGATCGTCCATTGACCTATTCTTTGGCAATCGCAGGTTCCAGCGGCGCGGCCAAGCCGTTTCTGGCGGCCCTGAAAAGCGCGGGCCTGCCTGTTCAAAACCTCTCGCCTGGCGCCTCTGCCGATGGGGTCGAGGTGTTGCTCTTGATGCCGCGTGACCTGATGGAAAGCGAACGGCTTTTGTTCGAGGAAGAGGCCTATGCCCGTTCCACAGAAAGCCTCACAACCATCATTCTGGCAGCAACATTGTCGCCGCGCTATGTGCGGGCCCTGCGGGCGCGGATTGATGCCAAGATCACCCTGATCGACGCGCCGCCCGTCGGCACGTCCGCCATGATCGAGGCCGGGCAAAACACCTTCCTTCTCGGCGGCCCCGCCGAAGCGCTTGACCGGTTGGCACCGCTTTTCGCCTGCCTTGGACAAGCCCACACCCGGATGGGCGACTATGGCACAGCCTCGGCCGCCAAGGCCTTGCAGGATTGTCTGCAGGCAGCCTCGGCAGCGATGACGCGCAGCGCGCTCGACTGGGCGGAGGCACAAGGGATCGAAGGCGGGCGGTTGGTGTCCCTGCTCGATTCCACCTTCCGCAGCGGCGCCCCGCGCAGCACCGACCCGGCCAGTTTCGTGACCAACAGCCTGCCCGAGGATAATGCCGGGGCCGTTCTGGTGCGCAATGTCGAAAGCGCGCTCGATGTGGCGCTGAAAGGGGTGCACCTGACCCCGCCGCGCGGCTTTGGCAAGGCGCTGGCGGCAATTCGCGCCCGCCACCTGCACTAGACAGGCGCCCGCACCAAAGCATCGCCTGCGCCGATCCTTCCGCCGACCGGCGCAATTCGGTCTGTTCGACCGCGCGACCCTGACCTAATATCGGCCCATGGTCACGCTGCCCGCCCCCTTTGATGACTGGTTTGCCAGCCAAGGCTGGCAGGCCCACCCGCATCAGCTTGACCTGCTCGCACAAAAGGACCGGCCCGCGCTGCTGCTTTTAGCGCCGACCGGTGGTGGCAAGACGCTGGCCGGTTTTCTGCCAAGCCTGCACGAACTGACCAACGAACTGACCGGCGTGCAGCCGCACAAGGGTCTCCATACGCTCTATATTTCACCGCTAAAGGCGCTGGCCGCCGATATTCGCCGCAACCTTGGCCGCCCGGTGGCCGAACTTTCCCTGCCGATCCGTATCGAGGATCGCACCGGCGACACGCCGCACAGCCGTCGGCAGCGCCAGCGCGCCGACCCGCCCCATATCCTTTTGACCACGCCCGAAAGCCTCGCACTTCTACTCAGCTATCCCGATGCTGAACGTACCTTTGCCGGCCTGTCGCGGGTGATCGTCGACGAAATCCACGCGCTGGCCGAAAGCAAGCGCGGCGATCAACTGATGCTCAGCCTCGCGCGGCTGCAACGCCTGCGACCTGGCCTGCGCCGGGTCGGTCTTTCGGCGACGGT
>JBARVM010000479.1:0-4181 GCA_049646265.1 Paracoccaceae bacterium | reverse complement strand
AAGAGCGGCAGCTTTTGCAGTACCGCACCTTTGGCTACGGCCATTCCTTCGGTGTGCTCTCGCATTACTATGGCCGCGAGGCCGGGCTGGAACTGCGCGAGGATATCGACACGGTGCTGGAACCGGGAATGGTCATCTCGATGGAGCCGATGCTGACCATCGCCGAAGGCCAGCCGGGTGCCGGTGGCTACCGCGAACATGACATTCTGGTCATAACCGAGGACGGCAATGTGGATATCACAAAATATCCCTATGGCCCCTCGTTCAACGTCGTCGGCTGAACCTGCTTTTGGGGGGTGGCCTGCCGCCCCCCATTTTCCCTGCCCGCCTGCCTTCGCGGTCTGGCCCGGGCCAAATGCCCCGCTGGTCGTGTCGATTTAGCCGCACCTTCATGGCGAGCGCGCAAAAACCCGCGGCAAGGGTTGACCTGATACACGGTTATGTCACTGACAGGGATATGCGCCGCGCGCCGGGGATTCTCGTGGGGGGATCCTTGAAACATACCCAGCCAGAGGACCGGTCCTGCCATGACCTTGCCACTCTTCCTTCGTCTGCCCATCTTGTGCATTGCCGTGGCCGCTGTCGCCGCCTGCGCGGGCAAACCGCGGACCACCGCCGCCCCGGAAAATGCCGACCCCCGCTATAGCGAGACGGTCGATGACGGGATCACCATTCCGGCTGTCAGCCGCGGCTATCTGACCGAACATAATGCCCGCACCGTCGTGGCCTATAATGGCCCCGACGCGCCCGGCACCGTCGTTGTTGATCCCTATGCGCGTTACCTTTACGTCGTGGCCGAAGGCGGTTTTGCCACCCGCTACGGCATTGCCGTGGGCCGCGAGGGCAAGGGTTTCAGGGGCGACGCCAAGATCCAGCGCAAGGAAGTATGGCCAGGCTGGCAACCCACCGCCAATATGTTGCGCTCCGAGCCAGAGATCTATGGCCCCTATGCCGCCGGAATGCCGGGTGGCCTTGACAACCCGCTTGGCGCGCGCGCGCTTTATCTTTACCGCGGCGGCAAGGATACCCGCTACCGCATCCACGGCACCAACAATGCCTCGACCATCGGTCGCGCCACATCGGCGGGCTGCATTCGCCTGTTCAACCAGGACGCCATCGACATATTTGACCGGATCGAACTGGGCACCTATGTCCATGTCCGCTCTCCCGAGGAATCATTCGCGCTGGAGGGGGAGCTTTTCGAGGATGAAATCGGCTATTTGCGCCCGGTAAGTTCCTACCCGCCAGAGGTGCAGGAGCAGATCCGTGCCGGTATCGCGCCCTGGCCTAAATATGTGCCGATCATTGGTGTGAATGCCGGGGCACCCTACATTCCGCCAGTGCCCGGTTCTTCCTGATCCCATGCTTTGCACGGACCAGCGGCGGCAGGCCGCTGGTCTGCCGCGTCAGGTCAGGATCACATAGTCCTTGCGCGTCGTCTCGATCACTTCCCATGTGCCGCGAAAGCCGGGGCGCAGGATGAAACTGTCCCCTGCGGCAATCTCATGCGCCGTGCCATCAGCATCGGTGATGATCGAGCGGCCGACGAGTATCCGGCAATATTCCCATTCGTCGTAGGATATCCGCCATTTGCCCGGCGTAGATTGCCAGATGCCGCTATAAAGCCCGCCGCGTTCCTCGACATTCCATGTGGTGTGAACCGGATCGCCCGCCAGCAGCTTTTCTGGCGCCGGGCGGCTGATTTCCTCCGGGGCGGCCATCGGTGACAGTCGCTGGAAAAGCTGCATGGGATATCCTTCTTGTTGGTCGGGACTTCGATCAATAAACCGGCTGACGCGGCCGGGGGCAAGCCCCTGCACGGCGCAAAACCTTCCTTTGCGACCTTAGAATTTTCTGCACCGATGCCTGAACCAGTGGCTGGCCAAGATGCTGCGCTGCGGCTAGACTGCGGACGAAGCCTTGCAGAAGGGACGGCAAAGCATGAGTGCTACGGGCGTCGAAAAACGTATCACCCCCCCCGACATCCGCGCCCGCAAAGGCGGCACGCCGCTTGTCATGCTGACCGCCTATACATGGCCGATGGCGCGCATTGTCGACCGGCATTGCGACATGGCGCTGGTGGGCGATTCCCTTGGCATGGTCGTCCACGGCATGCCCTCTACCCTGCCCGTGACGCTCGACATGATGATCCTGCATGCGCAGGCCGTGGCGCGCGGCCTTGAACATGCGATGATGGTCGTCGATCTGCCCTTTGGCACCTACGAGGATAGTTGCGAACAGGCCTTCCGCAGCGCCGCCCGGGTGATGAGCGAAACCGGCGCCTCGGCGGTCAAGCTGGAAGGCGGACAGCATATGGCCGATACCGTCAGCTTTCTGACTCAGCGGGGCATTCCGGTCATGGGCCATGTCGGGCTGTTGCCGCAGGCCGTCCATACGGTGGGCGGCTACCGGGTGCAGGGCCGGGGCAAGGATGCGGCCCGCGTCAAGAAGGACGCGATGGCCGTAGCCAATGCCGGTGCCTTTGCCGTTGTTCTGGAAAAGGTGCCCGCAACCCTCGCCCGGGACATTACCAAGGCGATTAGCGTGCCGACCATTGGTATTGGCGCCTCGGCCGATTGTGACGGGCAGGTGCTGGTCACGGACGACATGCTGGGGCTTTTCACCAGCTTCCTGCCCAAATTCGTCAAGCGTTACGCCGATCTTGGCCAACTGGCGGATCAGGCCATTTCCGACTATGCCGCCGATGTGCGCGCCCGCCGCTTCCCTGCCGCCGAACATCTTTTTTCGGCAACGCCGCCGCAGAAAAAGTGACACGCCGCGATGCAGACGATCCGCGATCTTGAGGCTTTGCGCGCCGAAGTTGGCCGCTGGAAAAAGGCGGGCGAAAGCGTTGGTCTTGTGCCGACCATGGGTGCGCTGCACCCCGGCCACCTCAGCCTGGTCACGGCCGCCCGGCAAAGCTGCGACCGGGTGATCGTCACGCTGTTCGTCAACCCCAAACAGTTCAACAACCCCGAGGATCTGGACAAGTACCCGCGGACCGAAGCGCGCGACAGGGAGCTTCTGGCACCAGCCGGTGTCGATCTGCTGTTCGCACCCGAAGTAAGCAGCATCTATCCCCAGGGGTTCCTGACCAAGGTCAGCGTCGCGCACCTGCCCGACGTTCTCTGCGGCAGTCACCGGCCGGGGCATTTTGACGGGGTGGCAACGGTGGTGACCAAGCTTTTGCTGATGTCGGCCGCCGATCAGGCGTTTTTTGGCGAAAAGGACTGGCAGCAGCTGCAGATCATCCGGCGGCTGGTCACTGACCTCAATATCGCCACCCGTGTCACCGGTTGCCCAACCCTGCGCGAGGCGGACGGTCTGGCCATGTCCTCTCGCAATGCCCGGCTTGGGTCGGCAGAGCGTGCAATCGCCCCTGCCCTGCATCGCGAAATGTCCGCCGCCGCGGCAAGGATCACTGCAGGCGTCGCCCCGGGCGCGGTGTTGGAGGCCGCGTCAAAGGCCATTCTTGCCGCCGGTTTCGAAAGCGTCGAATATCTGGAATTGCGCGGGGCCGAGGATCTGGATCTGTTGGACGATCCGCGCCCGCCTGCCCGGCTTTTCGCCGCCGCCTGGCTGGGTGGTGTGCGGTTGATCGACAATATCCCCCTTTGATCCAGACGCCGGAGCCCGACCCAACCGATCATTGAGTGGAAAGGAAAGTCCCATGCGTGCTGGCCCGCGAAACCTGATCACCGATGTAGAGGGGCTGCTGGTCGGCAATGCCGAAGATGACCGGCTATGCAGCGGCACCACCGTGCTGACCGCGGCCAAGCCTTTTACCGCCGCCGTTCATGTCATGGGCGGGGCCCCCGGCACGCGCGAAACCGATCTTCTGGCCCCCGACAGGCTGGTGACCGCGGTCGATGCGCTTGTGCTTTCGGGTGGCTCCGCCTTTGGGCTTGATGCGGCCTCTGGCGTGACAGACGGGTTACGCGCGGCCGGGCGCGGCTTTGCTGTCGGCGATCAGCGCGTGCCGATCGTGCCCGGCGCCATCCTCTTTGATCTTTTGAACGGCGGCGCGAAGGATTGGGCAGACAATCCCTATCGTGCGCTTGGCCGCCGCGCCTAGGAGGTCGCCAAAACCGATTTTGCCCTTGGCAGCACCGGGGCTGGCACCGGGGCCACGACCCATGCGCTAAAGGGCGGGCTTGGTTCCGCCTCTATGGTCCTTGACA
>JBARVM010000478.1:0-2980 GCA_049646265.1 Paracoccaceae bacterium | reverse complement strand
TTACGCCGTTGAAAACAGAGGAAAAATGGTGCCCCCAGAGAGACTCGAACTCCCGACCCTCTGATTACAAATCAGATGCTCTACCAGCTGAGCTATAGGGGCACGCAGCGAGCAAATAGCGTTTTGCTGGCAAGGGTGCAAGGGCTGCCTTGCGCGCGCCGGTATTTCCCCATTATCACCCGGTGCGGGGGTGGTTCGCTAGTGATCGGCGGGCCGGTGGCTGGCGCGAGCCAGGAGCAGGACCGCGATTAGGCTCACCGCGATGATGCACAGGGCGGCGGGTGCAGCGCTGCCCAGATCCTCCAGACTGGCGCTTTCATAGGTGCGGGTGGCCAAGGTGTTGAAATTGAAGGGGCGCAGCAAAAGCGTGGCGGGCAGCTCTTTTGCCGCATCGACAAAAACCAGCAAAAGGGCGGTGCCGACCGAACCTTTCATCAAGGGCAGATAGACAGCGGTCAGTGTTCCGGCCTCTGCCCGGCCAAGGGAACGGGCTGCCATGGGCAGGCTGGGCGGCACCCGGCCAAAGGCGCTATCGATGGCGCCCTGTGCCACGGCGAAGAAACGCACCGAAAAGACCAGAACCAGTGCAGCGGCAGAGCCGGTCAGAAGCAGGCCGGGATCATGGCCGGTCAGCGCCAGAATGGCATCGGCCAACCGGTGGTCGAAGGCGGCGAGCGGGATCAGCATGCCAAGGGCCAGAACCGCGCCGGGTGCTGCATAGCCGATGGTGGTCAGGGGCAGGATGCGACGCGGCGCGCGCGACCGGCCAAGCCGTACGCCATAGACCATCAAGAGCGAGGCTGTGACAGTCAGAACCGCAGCCATGCCGCAAACGCCAACCGTATTGGCCAGCGCCCGCAAAAGCCCCGCATCGGCCCAGTTGCGCCCGCCGCCCAGGGCATGGGACAGGATCGCGACAACCGGCATCACGAAGCCGAGCAGAAAGGGCAAAAGGCAAAGCCCTGTCGCCAGCCAGCCCGCTGGCGCGCGAAGGGTCTGGCGCGTCACCGGTCGGCCCTGACGGGCGGTCTGGTGAAACCGCAGCCGTTCGCGCCCTGCCCGTTCCAGCGCCATCAGCGCAAAGATCGCCCCCAGCATCAGACAGGCAATCTGCGCCGCGCCGCCGATATTGCCCGCCTCAAGCCAGGTATTGAAGATACCGGTGGTCAGCGTTTGCACGGAAAAGAAGCTGACGACGCCATAGTCGTTCACCACCTCCATCATCACGATGGCGGTGCCGGCGGCAACAGCGGGGCGCGCCAGTGGCAGGCCAACGCGCCAGAAAAGCCGAAAAGGCCCGCTGCCCAGCGCGCGGGCCACGTCATAGACGCCGCTTGACTGTTCTCGAAAGGCGGCGCGGGCCAGCATGTAGACATAGGGGTAAAGTGTCGAAGTCAGGACGATGACCGCCATGCCGGGGGAACGGATTTCGGGGAACCAGTAGTCGCGCGAAGTTTGCCAGCCCATCAGCCCCCGCAATGCAGTCTGGGCCGGGCCGGAATAGTCGAGAAAATCGACAACGACGAAAGCGCCGACATAGGCGGGTACGGCCAGCGGCAATAAAAGCAGCCATTCCAGCGCGCGCGACAGGGGAAAGCGGTACATGGTCACCAGCCAGGCCGCCCCGACACCGACCGCTGCTGCCAGAAGCCCGGTACCCAGCGCCAGCACCAGCGTGTTTTTCACATAGCGTGGCAGGCTTGTGGCAATCAGATGCGGCCAGATATTGTCTTGCGGGTGGAGCGCAATCCACAGGACTGACAGCAACGGCAACAGGACCAGCCCCGCGATTGCCAGGGCCAGAAGCGTCCAGAAGATCGGCGGCACTTTGCGCCCCGTCAGCGGCGCGACCATTAGGTGAGTATTTCTCTCAGTCATTGCCTGCAGCTACAGGATCGGCGCAATCCTGTCCAGATTGCTTGGGGCCCGGCCGCCACAGGGCCGCACTTGCCATGCGTGCCCCGCCCGAAGGGCCCAAAGGAAAAGGGCGGTGGCATGCGGCCACCGCCCCGTCCTGTTCCGTCCGGCAAAGCTCAGCCCTGATAGGGGCCTTCGATGCCAAAGCGCTTCATCAGCGCGGCATGGCTGTTGCTGGCCTTGACCAGCATGGCGCCGTAGCGCTGGATCAGCACCGACTGTTGGCCCGCGTCGGTAGCAGAGGCAAGCGCCCCCCAGACCGCCGCCAACTGTTCGGCACTTTCCCGTGCCGCTGTCAGCGCCGCCTGATCGGCAGCCAGCGTTGCCAGCTCGCGCGAGGTCGCCGCGCCAATACCCGTCACAGTCCGCGCGCCACCGCTGCTGTAACCTGCGGGCAGATCGCCTTTAAGGTTCACAACACGCTTGTAGCGGATCAGATCGCAAATCTGATCGACCGCCTGCCGCGCGCCCTCGACCCGGCTGTTATGCTCGGTATCGGCGGCGGCATGGGGCAAAAGTTCCAACTGGCCGGGGTATTTCTTGGCCAGCGGCAGATAGGGCACCATCGGGCCAGAGGTGGCACCGGTTTCGGCATTGGTGAAAAGGTCGGCGTCGATCGCGGCATAACGGATCTGACCGGAAGCCAAGGCCTTGTCGAGCGCCGTAGCATCCACCCCCTCGCCCCGGTCATAGTTCAGCAGGATCGCCCCCTTGTTAACGGCGGTAAAAACACTGTCGCCAAGGAACCCGGCATTGGCAAAGACGCCGGTCGCGGCATCAAGAGCACCAAGCCCGGTGTGCAGCGACAGGACATCGGCGCCCTTGGCCGCCTCTTCCTTGGTCGCAGCATGGGTAAAGCCTTCGCTTTCGATCCACTCCTTGTGGCGCGGGCGCGCGTAGACACGCACCTTCATGCCAAAGGCCGCGGCCAGCTTAGCCACTTCGCGTCCGATATTGCCATAACCGAAGACCGCCATGGTCTTGCCTTCCAGCTTCTCGGTCGGGAAGTCGCGCAGTTGGCGGCCGGTGTCGAACTGGCCGGCTGCCGTCATCTCATGCATCT
>JBARVM010000477.1:0-6645 GCA_049646265.1 Paracoccaceae bacterium | reverse complement strand
GTTGCGGGATCAGCGGCGGCGGTGCGGCTGCGGGCGCGCGCGGCTGTCTCCAGCGCGCGGGCTGATTTTTTCATCAGATCGGGCAGGTCGAACGGTTTGGGCAGATAGTCCCAAACATCGGCCTCTGCCGCCTTGATCGCGGTGACGATGGTATTTTGCGCCGAAATGATGATGACCGGCAGGTCGGGCCGTTTGCGGCTGATCTCCGGCAGGGCCTGCAACCCATTACCATCCGGCATCGCCACATCTGAAATCAAAAGATCGCCGCGCCCCTCGTCGATCCAACGCATAAGCGTGACCATGCTGGAGGTGGCATGGACCTTGCAGCCCGCCCGCGTCAGCGCCTGCGTCAGAACCGTGCGGATCGTGCGATCGTCGTCGGCGACCAGTACCGTGCCGTCCATTCACCCAACTCCTTTGTTCATGGCTGCGCCGCCGCAACCGGCAGCGACAGCCGAAAGACGGTGCGCCCCGGCTGGCTTTCCACCGCAACGCGTCCCTCGTGCCCCGCGATGATCCGCGAGACCAGCGCCAGCCCAAGGCCCGTGCCGTTTTCGCGCCCCGAGATAAACGGATCGAAGATATTGTCGCGCACCGCCTCCGGAATGCCCGGCCCGTCGTCGATCACCTCGATCTGGACCGGCAGGGCCCTTGCCTGCCCGTCGCGCACCACGCGCAGACCCTGATCGTAATAGGTGCGGATCAAAAGGGTGCCGCCATCGGGCCCGGCCGCCTCTGCCGCGTTCTTGAAAAGGTTGAGCAGCACCTGCGTCAACTGGTCCGCGTCAGCCATGACCATGGGCAAAGAGGGGTCGAACGCCTCGGCAAAGCGGAGCCGGGCGGCAAAGCCCAGCCCGGCAGAGCGGCGCGCCCGGTCGATCACATCATGGATATTGACCGGTTGGCAGTCTGGCGGGCGCATATGGCCAAACTGTTCGACCTGTTCCAACAGCTTGACGATGCGCCGGGTCTCTTCGACGATCAGGTCGGTCAGTTCCTGATCTGGCGGCGCAAGGTTCATCGCCAGAAGTTGCGCGGCACCGCTGATCCCGGCCAGCGGGTTCTTGATTTCATGGGCGAGCATGTCGGCCATGCCGATGGCCGACCGGGCCGAAGGGGTCAAGCCCGGCTCCCTGACCAGCAGATCGGCATGTTCGCGTGGCAGGATCAGAAGGATCACCCGGTCCGGCTGTTCGGCGACCGGACCGGCGTGCAGCGTGCAAAGAACCGGTGCCCTGCCCGCCACCGTGACGCTGACATCGCTCAGTTGCGCGGTGGTGTGGCCTGCGCCTATCCGTTCAAAGAGCGCAGAGAGCGGCGCATCCCCCTTCAGCCGTGCCAAAAGCGGCTGGCCGATCAGTGCGCGGGCCGACAGGTTCATGAACTCTTGCGCGGCGGGATTGGCGGCGATGGTGCAGCCGTCCGCGCCGATGACAAAGGCTGGTACCGGCAGGGACAGCCAGATCGGATCCCCGCCGCCCATCAGGCCGCCTGACGCGCGTTCTGGCAAAAACCCTCGCCAATCAGGCGCAGCACCTCTGCCGGGTGATCGGCCACCAGCATCGCCGCGCGCAAGCCCGGATCAATGTCCATTGTGCGCCCGTACCAACCAAGATGTTTGCGCGCCACCCGCAGGCCTAGGTCGCGCCCGTAAAAGCCAAGCATCGCCTCGTAATGTTCGCTGACAATCGCCACCAGTGCCGCACCTGCCGGGGGCGGCGGTGCCGGTTGACCGGCGAGCCCCGCAGCAATTTCGGCCAGCCGCCAGGGCGCGCCTTGCGCCCCGCGCCCGATCATCACCCCTGCGGCACCCGACTGTTGCAGCGCCTGCCGCGCCGAGGCCAGATCGGTCACGTCACCATTCGCGATGACCGGGATCCCGGTGGCGCGGCGAACCGCGCCAATCGCCGCCCAATCGGCATTGCCCTTGTAAAACTGCTGGCGGGTACGGCCATGCACGACCAGCATTCTCACGCCGGAAGCCTCTGCCCGCCGGGCCAGTTCCGCCGCATTCAGGCAGTCACTATCCCAACCAAGCCGACATTTGAGCGTGACCGGCACCGAAACCGCCGCCACCACCGCGTCGATCAGCGTCAGCGCATGATCGAGATCGCGCATGAGTGCCGAGCCGGAGGCACCACCTGTCACCTGTTTCGCGGGGCAGCCCATATTGATGTCGATGATCCTGGCGCCCATGTCGGCGACGATCCGTGCCGCTTCGGCCATCGGGCGCGGCTGGCGCCCGGCAAGCTGGACCGAGGTTGGCACCGCCCCGATATCCAGCCCCAGATCGATACGCGCCCGCGCCCGGACCGAGGGGCGCTCGGTTATCATTTCGTCGGAGGCGACCATCTCGCTGACCAGCAGCCCGGCACCGAAACGCGCCACCATCCGCCGAAAGGGCAGATCGGTAATCCCCGCCATCGGCGCCAGAAAGACCGGCTGGTCGAGCGCTATATCTGCCAGTTGAATGTGCAACTGCCTAATCCTTGAGCATATCCGCGCCCGGCTTTAGCGCGTAACCGCCCGTCACACAAGCGGCGCGGCAGTCCGGGCCGGCCGGGAAATGCTTAGGGTGCGGCAAGGCTAGCGGCGTCCCAGACCCCATAGGCCTTGCCGTTATAGATCAGACCCACGGATGGCGGCTGGGTCAGCGGCGTGGATTTCAGCGGGCCAAACAACCTGCCTGTGGGATGGGCCGCGGCCCAGGCCTGCGCGGCATCTGCATCGGTCAGGGTGGCGACCGGGGCAGTCAGGCGCGCGGCGAAATTCACCTCGGCATTATAGGGTTGCCCGATGACGGCAAGATCCGGCATGGCCGCTGCCCCGCCCTTCAGGGCCGCCGCCAGCGCGTGGCTGTCATAGTCGCGTCCCATACCGGTGAAAGCGATGAAAAGATGCAGCGCCAGCGCAACTCCAGCCCCCGCAGCGGTGGCCCCCGCCAGACCGCCGATCCGCCAGACCGCCAGCGCCAGCAGAAAAAGAACGGCAGCCAGACCGCCAAGCGCCACGGGCCCGGCAAGATCGACCTTCACCACACCCGCCGCCCCCAGTGTCAGCAGCACCGCTAGGGCCAGCAGTACCAGAACCACAGGCGACAGGCGCCGCAAGGCGCCCCATTTGCCATGGCCCAGCCGGGCCAGCATCAGTGCCAGCGCCGGAAACTCCGGGATCAGGTAATGCGCTTGTTTGCTGGCCACGAAAGAGAAAATCACCGGCCCCGCCAGCACCCAGATCAAAAGAAAGCGCTGGGCTGGATCGGTGCGCACGGCCGCAGGCAAAGGCCGCCAAAGCCCGGGCAGCCAACCGAAGGGGAAGAGCAGCAAGGGCAAAAGCGCCAGAAAGAACCAAAGTGGCCGGTCATGCGCCATGCCACCCGCAAGCCGCGTTGCCGATTGGGTCCAGAGCAGTTCTTCCCGGAAGGCCGCATCTGCCGTCGCAAGCAGCGGCACGAGCCACAGCGCCAAAAGCCCCAAAGCCACCGCGAGCGACAGGGCAAGCCCGCGCAGCAGCTCGGGACGCGACGGACGTACTGGCGCCCAGAACCGCATCAGGATCAGCATCGGTGCGAGATGCAGCAGGATCACCGGCCCTTTGGTTAATAGCCCAAGCCCCAGCGCCAGCCCCAGCCCCAGCCAATCGCGCCGCCGCCCGCCGCCCTTTCCGATCTGCCACAGGAAACCCGCGCCGAGCAGAACCGCCGTCGCGAGCATCGCATCGAACATCGTTGCCGATCCGTAGATGGCAAAGACCGGAAAGCCGCAAAGAATCGCCGCGGCGCTCAGGCCCCTGTCCGCCACCGCTGGCCACAAAAGTCGCGCCAGCCGCGCCGTGCCCCAGATCGCCAGCACCGCAAAGGCGGGCGCCACCAGCCGCCCCGCTATCTCGCTGACCCCGCCCAGCATCCAGACCAGGTTGATCAGCCAGAAAAGCAGGGGCGGCTTGTGCGAATAGGGTTCGAAATTGCGCGTCAGGTGAAAGGGATCGGCAGAGAGGCGCATCTCCCAGGCCACGGCAAGATAGCGCGTCTCATCTATCGGCAAAAGTGGGCGCATCAACACCATTGCCAAAAGCAAGAGCGTATAGAGACCACAAAGAGCGTAGATCCTGCCGTCTTTCATCTGCCACCCTGCCTTGCCCTGACCTGACCAGCGCGCCGCCCCGCAGCCCGCGCGGCGCCGTTTTGCGCCCCTACCATGCCGCCCATCGAAAAACCATGCGGCTTTTGCCAGCAGCCGTGCGGGGCCAGGCAACATTTACGACAAATTTTGTCGCAATGTGACATGCCGCGCCCGGTCAACGCATAATGATAAGCGAAGTCCTTGCAGGAGCGCATCATGAAATCCCACACGCAAGTCGTCGTCATCGGTGGCGGTGTCGTCGGCTGTTCGGTTCTCTATCACCTGACCAAATTCGGCTGGAAGGATGTGACGTTGATCGAACGTTCCACCCTCACCTCGGGGTCCACCTGGCACGCGGCGGGCGGCTTTCACACGCTGAACGGCGATACGAACATGGCCGCGCTGCAGGGCTACACCATCCAGCTTTACAAGGAGCTGGAGGCGATCACCGGCATGTCCTGCGGGTTGCATCATGTCGGCGGCATCACACTCGCCGACAATTCCGAACGGTTCGACATGCTAAAGGCCGAGCGGGCGAAACACCGCTACATGGGTCTTCATACCGAGATTCTCGGGCCAGAAGAGATTGCCAAGTTCACCGACGGGCTCGTCAATACCAAAGGTATCGTCGGCGCGCTTTACGACCCGCTTGACGGTCACCTTGATCCGTCCGGCACCACCCATGCCTATGCCCGCGCCGCAAAGATGGGCGGGGCGACGATCATCGAGCATAACCGGGTGTTGGAAACCAACCCGCGCGCGGACGGCACATGGGATGTGGTGACTGAACAGGGCACGATCCACGCCGAACATCTGGTCAATGCCGGGGGGCTTTGGGCGCGCGAAGTGGGCGCGATGGCGGGTGTCTACCTGCCGCTTCTGCCGATGGCGCACCAGTATCTCGTCACCGACGATATTCCGGAGATCATGGATATCCTCAAATCCGGCCGCGAGTTCCCCCATGTCATGGACCCCGGCGGCGAAAGCTATCTGCGTCAGGAAGGCCGCGGGCTTTGCATCGGCTTTTACGAAAAGCCCTGCGAGGGCTGGTCGCTGGATAGCACGCCCTGGACTTTCGGGCACGAACTGCTGCCCGACAATCTCGACAAGATCGAAGCCTCGGTCGCCTTTGCCTACAAACGCTTCCCGGTCCTGGAACGTGCCGGGGTCAAGAATGTGATTCATGGCCCCTTCACCTTTGCCCCCGATGGCAACCCGTTGATCGGTCCGGTGCCCGGCCTCAGGAACTACTGGTCGGCCTGTGCGGTCATGGCCGGGTTCAGCCAAGGCGGCGGCATGGGCAAAAGTCTGGCCGAATGGATGACCTATGGCGAAACTGAATGCGATCCGCGCGGCTTTGACGTGGCGCGTTTCGGCAAATGGACGACGCCGGGCTACACGGTGCCGAAGGTCATCGAGAATTACCAGATGCGCTTTTCGGTGGGCTACCCGAACGAGGAACGCCCCGCCGCGCGCCCCTTCCGCACCACGCCCATGTATGACATTTTCGACGGGCTCGGCGCGGTCTGGGGCCAGCAATATGGGCTGGAAGTGGTGAACTATTTCGCCCTGCCCGGCGAGCCGCACTACGAGACGCCGAGCTTCCGCCGCTCCAACGCGTGGGAGGCGACGGCGGCAGAGGTGCGGGCGGTGCGCGAGGCGGTCGGCATCAACGAGGTGCAGAATTTCGGCAAGTTCCGCGTGGCCGGCCCCAAGGCGCGCGCCTGGCTGGACCGCATCATGGCGGGTGCGATCCCGGCGCCCGGCAGGCTGTCCCTGACGCCGATGCTCAGCCCCAAGGGCAAGATCATAGGCGACTTCACCGTCACCTGCCTGTCGGAGACAGAGTTCCGCATTACCGGCAGCTACGGCGCGCAGGACCAGCATCTGCGCTGGTTCGAGATGAACCTGGAAGAGGGCGTCACGGTCGAAAATATCTCTGACCGCGTTACCGGCTTTCAGATCGCCGGGCCAAAGGCGCGCGATCTTCTGGCGCGGGTCACGCGCTCGGATGTGTCGAGCGCGGCCTTCCGTTTCATGGATGCCAAACGCCTGACGATCGGTATGGCCGACTGTCTGGTGCAAAGGGTCAGCTATACCGGTGACCTTGGCTATGAGATCTTTACCGATTTCATGAGCGAACGGCATCTGTGGCACACGCTCTGGTCTGCCGGGCAGGATCTTGGCCTGCGTCCCTTTGGCATGAGGGCGATGATGTCCTTGCGCCTCGACAAGCTCTTTGGTTCCTGGGCGCGGGAATTCAGCCCCGACTACTTCCCGGGCGAAACCGGCATTGACCGGTTCATCCGCTGGAACAAGCCCTCCGACTGGATCGGCAAGGCGCCGGCGCTGGCGCAAAAGGCCGCCGGTCCCGAGCGCAAGCTTTGCGCCTTTGTCGTCGATGCCGATCAGGCCGATGTGGTGGCCTATGAGCCGATCTGGATCGGCGACAAGGTTGTGGGCTTTTGCACCTCGGGCGGCTACTCTCACTGGACCGGGCAATCGGTGGCCATCGGCTTTGTCC
>JBARVM010000476.1:0-12666 GCA_049646265.1 Paracoccaceae bacterium | reverse complement strand
AGTTCCGGCTGGGTAAAGACGGTCGAGGCGACAAGCGCATGGTCAGCCTGCCGCTGTTTCGCGCCAAAGACCGTATCGGCAAAGGAATGGCCTTCGCGGATGGCAACCGGGGTCAGGTTTATCCGGTCGGTGACATCGCCCACCGCGAAAATCGACGGCACACGGGTCTGCGACCAGCCGTCTACCATGATCTGCCCCTTTGGCCCCAACTCCACCCCCAGTTCGGCCAAACCCAACCCGTCGCTATTCGGCACCCGGCCCGTGGCATAGATGACCTGGTCAAACAGGGCCACCTCGCCGGTCGTGGCGGTGACACGGCTGCTGTCGCCCTTGCGGTCGATCGCCGCCACATCGGTACCGGTCATCAGCCGGGCACCAGCGGCGCGCATGTGATCGGCGACCAGGGCGCGCGCCTCGTCATCGAAGCCGCGCAGGATCTGCTCGCCCCGGTAATATTGCGTGACCTTCACGCCCATACCGTTGAGAATACAGGCAAACTCACAGGCAATAAAGCCGCCGCCGACAATCAGGACCGAGCCTGGCAGCCTGTCCATCAGAAAAACATCGTTGGAGGTCATGGCACCTGCCGCCGCAGCCATTTCGGGCAAATAGGGGCGTCCGCCGGTGGCGATCAGGATATGTTTGGCCGTAACCTCCTGTCCGGTCGAAAGTGCTACGCGATGGGCGTCAAGCAGTGTGGCGCGCGCGTCAAAGGTGGTGACGCCCGCACTTTTCAGCCCGCCGCGATAGGCCCCCTCCAACCGGTCCAGTTCGGCATCAAGCTTGCAGCGAAAGGCCGGCCAGTCAAACGCCCCCGCCGTGACATCCCAGCCATAGGCCGCCGCATCCGCCATCGACTGCCGAAAGGCCGAAGCAAAGACCATGAGTTTTTTCGGTACGCAGCCACGGATCACACAGGTACCACCCATGCGATATTCCTCGGCCAGCGCCACCCGCGCGCCATGCTCGCCCGCCGCAATACGTGCCGCGCGAACCCCGCCGGAGCCGCCGCCAATGACGAACAGGTCATAGTCAAAAAGAGGTTTCACCATCTCGCTCTCATCATCTGATCCGGCCCAACTGGCCGCATCCTGCCACCCGATCGTCCCTTCAGCGGGGCGACGCCGCCATCATGGCCGCCGCAACCCCCTCTTCGGCCTCTATCACCTCGGCACTGCCATCCTCGTGACCGACAATCACCAGGTCACAGATATTGATGAAAAGCCCGTTTTCAACCAGCCCCGGCACCTGATTGAGCGCACCCGACAGGCTGCGCGCATCGGTGATCGCCTTCATATGCAGATCCAGAATGTAATTGCCCTCGTCGGTGACAAAGGGGGTGTCGCCCGACATACGCAGGGTGATCTTGCGGTCCGGATAGCCGTGCCCGGCCAGAATCCGTTCAATATGGGTGCGGCTCGATTGCCAGCCGAACTGGATCACCTCGACCGGCAGGGGAAAGGCGCCAAGCCTTTCGACACGCTTTGCCGCATCGGTGATGACAATCATCCGGTCGCTGGCTGCCGCCACGACCTTTTCTTGCAGATGCGCGCCGCCACCGCCCTTGATCAGCGTCAGCGCCGGGTCAAACTCATCGGCCCCGTCGATGGTCAGATCGAGCCAGCCCGCCTCTTCCAGCGTCACGACCCTGATCCCCTCGGCGCGGGCCAGATCGGCGGTCCGGGTCGAGGTCGGCACACCGGTGACCCGCAAGCCTTCCTCTCGCACCCGCTCACCCAAGCGGCGCACCATGAAGGCGGCGGTGGAGCCGGTGCCAAGCCCAAGCCGCATCCCGTCTTGGACAAATTCGACTGCATGGCGGGCCGAGGCCTGTTTGGCGGCATCGGCGGGCGAAAGCGTTGGCGTCATTGGCATCTCCTGCGCAGGTGCGGCTGTTATAGGGAATTTCGGTCGCGGCTGCGAGGGGCTTTGCCGCCTTTTTCCGCCGCCTGCCCCATCTATAGCGGCGATCGCCCGCTGGCCACACAAAATACCGGCCGCACAACGGGCATAAGTAACGCCCGGCGACACCCAGCACGGCCGCAAGTTTTCCGCGCCCGACCAATGAACAGCGCTTGACGGCATCCGGTGCTTAACTTAAATTGCGAATAATTCTCATTTACAGAAAAGCCACGGAAACATCATGCCCTCAGCCTTCGATCTGTCCAATTTCGGCACCGCCAGCGGCGGCAGGGGCTGGCGGCAGCCGCGCGGCGATGCCGCCCTTTCCGATGTGCACCGTTCAGTCCACCTGCCCAAGGGCACATGGCGGCGGATCGCGGCCTTCATGGGGCCGGGCTATATGGTGGCGGTTGGCTATATGGACCCCGGCAACTGGGCCACAAGCCTCGCAGGCGGGTCGCGCTTTGGCTATACGCTGCTGGTCGTGGCGCTCGTCTCCAACATCATGGCGATCGTGCTGCAATCGCTTTGCGCGCGCCTTGCCATTGCCTCTGGCCGCGATCTGGCCCAGGCCTGCCGCGACGCCTTTCACCCTATTGTCGCCCTGCCGCTTTGGGCGCTGGCCGAACTGGCCATCATTGCCACAGACATCGCCGAAGTGATCGGCACGGCCATCGGTCTCAACCTTCTTTTCGGCATTCCCCTGGAACTTGGCGTCATCTTGACAGCACTTGATGTCTTCTTGATCCTTTGGCTGCAAAAGAAGGGCTTTCGCTGGCTGGAGGCCTTTGTCATAGCCCTTCTGGCCATCACCGCTGCTTCTTTCGCGGTGCAGATCGCCCTTGCCGATCCGGATTGGGGCGCGGTGATCCTTGGCTTTGCGCCCACTGTCGATATCGTGCGCAATCCCGAAATGCTTTATCTGGCGCTTGGCATTCTCGGCGCCACGGTCATGCCGCATAACCTTTACCTGCATTCCGCCATCGTCCAGACCCGCGATTATGGCGACAGCGACGCGGAAAAACGTCAGGCACTGCGCTATGCCACGCTCGATTCCACCGTGGCGCTGATGTTCGCGCTGCTGATCAACGCCTCTATCCTGATCCTTGCCGCCGCCACCTTTCACCTGACCGGCCAGACAGAGGTGGCAGAGATCGATCAGGCCCACAAGCTTATCGGCCCGCTGCTCGGGGCCAGCCTTGCACCGGCGCTGTTTGCCGTGGCGCTGCTGGCCTGCGGGCTGAATTCGACCGTTACGGCCACGCTGGCCGGGCAGGCGGTAATGGAAGGTTTCCTGCAGATCCGCCTTGCGCCATGGCTGCGCCGTCTGGTGACGCGCGGCATCGCCATCATTCCTGCGGCGGGTTTCACGCTGGCCTATGGGGCCACCGGCATGGGGGAATTGCTTATCCTGACGCAGGTGGTCCTTTCGTTGCAACTGTCCTTTGCCGTGGTGCCACTGGTGCTCTTCACCTCTGACCGGGCCAAGATGGGCGCTTTGGTCGCACCGCTCTGGCTGGTGATATTTGCCTGGGTCATTGCGGTCGTGATCATCGCGCTGAACCTCAAGCTCCTGTGGGATTTCGCCACCGTGGGCATCTGATCAGCTCTTTGCGGCGACTTCCCCGACGGCGGCGGCCAGCCGCCATTCGCCGCAAAGCTGCATCTGGACAATCGCATTCCCCTTCGCAAGAGTGCCCGCAGCCCGTGCCCTGCTACGCAGGACCGGTGCCCGACGCCAAAGCTGACCCACGACCTGACACAAAGACCCAGCACCGCCTAGCAGGAGAAATTCGATGTATGTCCTTCAAGCTGCCTATGATTTTGCCTCCTTCCCCGTCCATATCGTGCTTGAGGAGCTGGGCGTGCCCTACCGGCTCAACCTTCTCGATATCGACGGCGGCGATCTTGACAAGCCGGAACACCGCGCCCTGCATCCCTTTGGCAAGATCCCGGCCATCGTCACCCCCGACGGGCCGATGTTTGAAACGGCGGCAATCCTTTTGTGGCTGGCGGACCGGCATGGCGCCCTGGCCCCGGCGCAGGGCACGCCCGAACGCAGCGCCTTTCTCAGCTGGTATTTCTTTACCAGCTATTCGTTGCATACCGGCATGATGGAACTGGTCCATGCCCACCGCCCGGGGGGCGAGGCGTGCGCGCCCGCCATATCGGCAACCGCCCGCCCACGGCTGGCGGCGCAACTGGCCACGATGGACAAGATGGTGGCCACTGAAAAGCCCGCATGGCTCAGCCCCGACCAGCCCTCTATCCTTGGCTATTACCTTGGCACGCTCATGCGCTGGATGAGGGCCTTTCCTACCTATGCCGAACATAGTATCAGCAGCGCTGACTACCCGGCCCTGCGTGCCGTCCTGCAGGCGATGGAACAGCGGCCCGCCGCCGTCCGCGCCGCCGCAGAAGAGGGCATTACCGGGCGCTTTTTCTCTGACCCAGAGGTTTGATCGCTGATGTTCCTATCGGTCTTCGACATGTTCAAGGTGGGCGTCGGCCCGTCTTCGTCTCATACGATGGGGCCGATGGTGGCGGGTGCGCGCTTTCTGGATTTGCTGCGCGCCTCGCCGTTTTCTGCCGTGGGGCTGCGCGCCTCTCTGCACGGCTCGCTTGCCTTTACCGGCAAGGGCCATGCGACCGACCGGGCCACGGTTCTGGGTTTGGCGGGCTTTGCGCCCGAAACCTATGACCATGCGCAGGCCACCGCCGCACTGGCGGCGATTGCCGAAACCGGTCTGGTGACACCACCCGGCCTGCCGCCCTTGCGCTTTCGCCCCGATGTCGATCTGGTCTTTGACTATGGCCCTGCCCTGCCTGGCCATGCCAACGGGTTGATCCTGATGGCGACCGATGCGCAGGGCGATGTGATCTTGCAGGAAACCTATTATTCCATCGGCGGCGGCTTTGTCCTGACAGAGGCCGAACAGGCCAGCGTCGGCGCCATAGCTGCCAAACCCTCGGGCACGCCCTATCCCTTTCAGAATGCCGCGCAGATGGTGGAAATGGCCAAAGCCGCGGGCAAAAGCATTGCCGAGGTCAAGCGCGCGAACGAATTGTGTTTCCGCTCAGAGGCGGAGCTGGACAGCGGCATGAAGCGGCTCTGGCAGGTGATGAATGACTGTATCGACCGCGGCATGGGTACGGCGGGTATCCTGCCCGGCGGGCTGAATGTGCGCCGCCGCGCCAAAGGCATTCACGAGGCGCTTTTGGCCGAACGCGGGCAGAACCAGCTTGCCCCCCATACGATCAACGACTGGATGATCGTCTATGCCATGGCGGTGAACGAGGAAAATGCAGCCGGTGGTCAGGTGGTGACGGCACCGACCAATGGTGCGGCGGGCGTCCTGCCGGCAGTGATCCGCTATTGGCTCGACCATGTGCCCGGCGCCTCTACCGAGCGGATCGGGGATTTTCTTCTGACCGCCGCGGCGGTTGGTGGCATCGTAAAGACCAATGCCTCGATCTCGGGCGCCGAATGCGGCTGTCAGGCAGAGGTCGGCTCCGCCGCCGCCATGGCCGCCGCCGGGCTGGCCGCCGTGCTGGGCGGAACCCCGGAACAAGTTGAAAATGCTGCGGAAATAGCGCTGGAACATCACCTTGGCATGATCTGCGATCCGGTCAAGGGGCTGGTGCAGGTGCCGTGTATCGAGCGTAACGGACTTGGCGCGATCAAGGCCGTATCGGCGGCGTCCCTGGCGCTGCGCGGCGATGGGCATCACCTTGTCCCGCTCGATTCCGCCATCGAGACGATGCGCCAGACTGGCCGCGACATGCTGGACAAATACAAGGAAACCTCGCTCGGCGGTCTCGCGGTCAATATCCCCAACTGCTAGGGCACATCAGCCCGGCGGCGCAGCTGTCAGCGCCGCCACTGCCTGGCCGAGGCAACGTTCCGGCAGGATCACCAGCATGCCGGGCCCGGCAAAGGTCAGATCGACCGGCCCTTCCGCCATGTTCGAAGTTCCAATGCGTCCGTCCGGGGCCAAAGTCAGCCCGTCAATCGGCCAGCGCAGCCCGCGTGAGGTGCCGCCAACCGCCGCCATCGGAAAGAGCGACAGCCGCGTACCCGGCTGCAAGTCCAGTCGCAGCTGGCGCGGCGCGGCAAAGACCAGATCTCGCTCCCCCACGACGACGCAGGGACGGTCGGGATAGCGCACCAGCGCGTTCCAGACCGCCATCGCATGATCGACACGCGGCCCCATGAACCCCAGCCCGATCACCAGCGGTGCCTTGATTCGCATCAGGCATTTTTCGAAATCCGTGCTATCCTGTTCGGCGATATGCATCTGACGCGTAGCTGGAATTGCGGCAAGGGTCTGGGGCAGTACGGAATCGAAGTCGCCAATCACCCAGTCCGGCATCACCCCCTGTTCCAGCGCCATATTCGCGCCACCATCTGCAGCTATGACCGTTCCGGTCAGCTTTAGCAGGCGCTGGATCTGGCCCGGTGCCACGGCGCCACCGCCAAGCAAAAGTACCGGTTCGCGGGAATTGACAATCTGGTCTTGCATCATGCTTTTATCTTCAATTGTGGCAACAGATCGCCGTGCTGGTCTGAAAGAATCCTCTTTTTTACCTATATCTGTTCATGCAATCGCACCAGTTCCGCTTCTAGATGCTAGGGCAAACAATAGAGTAAGGCAGGCGTAACATGGTCGGGCCCAGCAAGATTCTGACAGTTTCCTACGGAACCTTTTCCTGCACATTGGAGGGGTTCGACGACCCTTTCTCGACCATGAAGGTCATTGCAGAATATTTCCGCGATCTGGCGGCGGATGACCGTTTCTTCGGGGCAGAACCGCCGACCCCGGATGCGCAGATGCTGCATCAGCTTGCCGAGCTTGGTGCCCGCCGCCGTGTTGACGCGAAGGTCAGCCCCAACGGCGTGGTCCTGCGGCAGAGCGAGGTGGAAGCCACCCCCGCAGCGCCGGAGGTAGAGGCCGAACCCACGGCCAAGGCTGCCCCCGAAACCGAAGCCGAAGAAGAGGTTGAGCCTGAAGCTGTCGCCGAAGCCGAGCCGGAGGTTGTGGCCGAGGTGATCGAGGCCGAGGAAGAAGGCGAGGCGGAAGAAGTTTCCCTGACGCTCGACAGCGCCATCGCTGCGGCCGACGGTCTGGCGGCAGAGGCCGCGTCACTGGCCGACGATCTTGACATGGAAGAGGTCGAAGCAGCAGCCGAGGCGGGCGAAACAGAGGTTGCCAAGGCAGAGGGCCCCGCAACAGTAGCCATTGAAGCTCAGGCCGCCCCGACGGCAGATCCCGACAGTGTTGCCGCCAAACTTATGCGCATTCGTGCCGTGGTCGACGAGGTTCGCTCTGGCATGCCGCCGGCCACCGCGGAAATGCTCGTCGACGAAGAGGACGCCGAAGCGGACATCGACAGCGCCGTTGCCGCCGGCACTCTGGGTGAGTTCGGGTTTGAACTGGACCAAAGCCAGGATGACCCGGAACTTCTGGCAGCCGAGGCGGAACGGGCCAAAGCCGAAGAGTTTGAGGCGGAAGCTGAGGCTGAGCAACCTGCAACCGACGAGACCGACGACAGCTTCTTTATGGCCGAGGACGAACCGGAAACCGCCGCAGATGACGGAGCTTTCCTGCGCCAGCTCGAAGAGTTGCGCCGCGAAACGAACGAAGCCATCGCGGACAATAGTGCCGTCGAAAAAGTCGAAAGCACCGTCGAGGCCAAGGCCCCGACCCGGGTTATCGACAAGCGCTTTGACATGTCCGATCTTGATGATGACGAGGAAGAGGAAGTGGCCGAGGCGCCGCAACCGCGCCCGGGTCTGTTTGAGCGCGCCCGGTCGCGCGTAATCAAGCTTGGCCGTGGCAGCCGAACCCAAACGCCTAACATTCACGACACAGTGCAGGCCAGCCACGAGCCGGAGGAGCTGATTGGCAGCGCCGAAGGTTACGAGGGCGAAGTCGCGGAAAACGCCGCTGCGGACGAAGATCCCGATGTTAGCCGTCTGATGGAAGAGGCCAAACAAAAGCTCGACAATGCTGAAAGCCGTCGCCGTTTCTCTGCCATCTCGCATCTGAAAGCCGCTGTTGCAGCAACGCTGGCCGACCGCAAGATGATGTCGGACGACAATAGCGAAAGCGAGCCGACCAAGAAGGAAGACGAGATCTCTCAATATCGCGAGGATCTGTCCATTGCCGTGCGCCCGCGCCGCCAGACCCCAGAACAGGCGTCCAATACGCCACGTCCGGTGATCGAGACGCGCGCCGCACCGCTTGTTCTGGTGTCCGAGCAGCGGATCGACGACGCAGACGTTGCGACACGCGACGCCCATGCCGTTCGCCCACGTCGGGTCACGTCGAAAGGCACCTTCCAACTTTCCGAAAATGACGATGAGGCGCATCTCGACGATGGGGCAGAGGCTGATGACGAAGCCGAAATTGCGCTGAACCCCGAAGATGTCGCGAATTTCTCAGAGTTCGCCGAACGTCTGGGCGCCAGCACCCTGATCGAACTGTTGGAGGCCGCTGCCGCCTATACCGCATCTGTCGAAGGCCAGCCGCATTTCTCCCGGCCCGAGATCCTGCGCAAGGTGGAATTTGTCTCTTCGCGCGGCGAATATAACCGCGAAGACGGGTTGCGCTCCTTTGGTACCCTGCTGCGCGAGGGCAAGATCCAGCGCGTCTCGAAAGGTCAGTTTTCGATCACGGATCATTCGAAATTCATGTCCCGCAGCCGCCGCGCGGGCTGATCATCCGGCCACCCGATTGATAGACGGACGGTAAAGCAGCCTCAGGGCTGCTTTTCGTCTGATCCGGGTTCGGCCTGGCCAACGCCGCGAAAGATCCGTTTGAAAGGCAGTATCCAGGCGATTCCCAAAAGGATGTAGGCGGTAAATTCGATATAGATCGGCTGGCGGCCAAAGGTCCGGTCGATCCAGCCCGCCAGCGTGACGGCGGCAATGATATAGGTCGGCAAGACCACCAAAAGGATCAGGATGGCCAGACGGCGGCGTGCCTTGTAGCTCAGTTCCTTTGACATCTCACGCCCCCCTTTCGGCCGCAATCCCGGCGCCTTGGTCAATCGACAAACGGGTCGGTGACCAGAATTGTATCGTCCCGCTCCGGGCTCGTCGACAAAAGGGCGACGGGGCACTGGATCAACTCCTCGATCCGGCGGACATATTTGATGGCAGCACCAGGCAGATCAGCCCAGCTGCGCGCGCCAGCGGTATTTTCCTGCCAGCCTTCCATTTCCTCGTAGATTGGCTGGCAGCGGGCCTGCTGATCGGCGGCGGTCGGCAGGTAATCGAGCCGTTTGCCGTCCATCTCATAGCCCACGCAGATCTTCAGCCGCTCGAACCCGTCCAGCACATCTAGCTTGGTCAGGGCAATCCCCGAGACGCCACTGGTCGAGCAGGTCTGGCGCACCAGAACCGCGTCGAACCAGCCGCAGCGGCGCTTGCGGCCGGTCACGGTGCCAAACTCATGGCCGCGCACGCCCAGCCTTTCGCCGTCGTCATCATGCAGTTCCGCCGGGAAAGGCCCCTCGCCCACCCGCGTCGTATAGGCCTTGACGATGCCAAGGACAAAATCGATGGCGCCAGGGCCAAGGCCGGTCCCGGTTGCTGCCTGTCCGGCGATGACATTCGAAGAGGTCACGAACGGATAGGTGCCAAAATCAATGTCGAGAAGTGCGCCTTGCGCCCCTTCGAACAGAATGCGCTTGCCCGCCCGCCGCGCCTCATTCAACACTTTCCAGACCGGCTGGGCGTAAGGCAGCACCTTGGGAGCAATGGCGCGCAAATCGTTCAGCAGCGCCTCCCGGTCGATCGGCTCCATCCCGAGGCCACGGCGCAGCGCATCATGATGGGTCAAAAGCCGGTCGACCCGCGATACCAGCGTCGCCTCGTCGCCAAGGTCGGCAACGCGAATCGCCCGGCGCCCGACCTTGTCCTCATAGGCGGGGCCGATGCCGCGCCCGGTCGTGCCGATCTTGGCCACCGAAACCTGTTCTTCGCGCGCGCGGTCCAACTCTCCATGGATCGGCAGGATCAGCGGCGCGTTTTCGGCGACCATCAGATTGTCCGGGCTGATATCCACACCCTGACCGCGCAACTTTTCAATCTCGGCGATCAGATGCCAGGGGTCGAGCACCACACCATTGCCGATCACGCTCAACTTGCCGCCGCGCACGATCCCCGAGGGCAGAAGGCTCAGCTTGTAGACCGCCCCGTCGATCACCAGCGTATGGCCGGCATTGTGGCCGCCTTGAAAGCGCGCGATCACATCCGCCCGCTCCGAGAGCCAGTCAACAATCTTGCCTTTTCCCTCGTCACCCCATTGGGCACCCACGACGACGACATTGGCCATGCCAGATCCTTGCAATTGGAAGAAAACCATAGGCCGTATAACGGTGACGGCGGGCATGCGAAACCGCAAAATCGCCGGACCGGCATTCAATTGGCTCAATCCTGCTCGACAGGGCGGTCACTGTTGCCGTAAAAATCGGGTGGTCGGGCCTATCCCGCCTGTTATTCGCCAAAGGGGCGCACCCATGCTGCATTATGTGACGCTCGGTACGCTCGATATCACGCGGGCCGGTCACTTTTACGATGCGACCCTTGCCGCCCTTGGCCTGCAACGCTGCCATTCCGATACGAACGAGCTGGGCTATGCAGCACCCGAGGATGTGAAATGCCGCCTGTGGGTCGTAACCCCTTTTGACGACCGCCCCGCCAGTGCCGGCAATGGCACGATGGTGGCGCTGGCAGCCCCATCGCGCGCAGCGGTCGACAGGTTCCACGCCGCAGCCATGGCCAACGGCGGCAGGGATGAGGGCGCGCCGGGCCTGCGCCCTTACGGGGCCAATTTCTATGCCTGTTATGTGCGCGACCCCGACGGCAACAAACTCTCGGCGGTTTGCGAAAAGCCGGAGGGATCGTCATGAGTTTTCTGTTGCGCTGGCTGGCGGCTTTCGCGCTTTTGTCGGCAACCTACAACCCGACGGGCTGGAGCTTTGCCCATTGGGCGCGCCGCTCGCTTTCCGAACAGATGCCGCTTATCCTTCTTGCAGGTCTGGTGCTCTTTATCGGCTATGTCATCTATCTGCGCGCCACCTTCCGGTCGATCGGCGGCTTCGGCATGATCCTGGTGACCGCGCTGATCGCGGCACTTGCCTGGGTGCTGGTCGATCAGGGGCTCTTGCGGCTCGACAACCCGTCGGTGAATGCCTGGCTCGGCATCCTTGGTCTTTCCATCATTCTCGGCGTCGGACTAAGCTGGAGCCATGTGCGGCGGCGGCTTTCCGGCCAGTCGGATATGGATGATGTGGGCGACTGAGGGGTTGCGGCCTGAACCGCGAGCGCCTAGATAGGCTCGTCAACCGAACATGAAGGCACGAGGTCCATGGAAAACGTCGTTCTGAGCATTCACCTGATCATCGCCCTGCTTTTGATCGGTGTTGTCTTGTTGCAGCGCAACGAGGGTGGCGCACTTCTGTCCGGTGGCGGCGCCATGACGGCACGGGGCACGGCCAATGCGCTGACCAAGGTCACATGGGCTTTGGCCACGGCCTTCATCATCACCTCGATCACGCTGACCGCCCTTTCGGGACGCAATGCCAAGGGCGCCTCGGTGCTGGATACGGTGCAGACCGATACCACAACCGAAACTCCGGCCGCAGCGCCGGAACCCGCCCTTCCCGAAGGCGATCTTCTGCCGCCCTCGACCAGCGGAAACGGCGGAACGACCAACTAAATTACCACTAGCGATGGCAGGCGTACCCGAGCGTACCACAATTTGTTGCGGTCCGGTTGCGGGGTCTGACCGAATCTGTTAAGAGTTTAACCCCGTGATGCTGCGTTCCCGAACGGGCGCGGCCAATGATAGAAAACAGCTTCACGGGGGCATTTCCAGCATGGCGCGATATGTATTTATTACAGGCGGCGTTGTTTCGTCGCTTGGCAAGGGCCTTGCCTCTGCGGCCCTTGGCGCGCTTTTGCAGGCACGGGGCTATTCCGTCCGCCTGCGCAAGCTTGACCCCTATCTCAACGTCGATCCCGGCACCATGTCGCCCTTTGAACATGGCGAGGTTTTCGTCACCGATGATGGCGCGGAAACCGACCTCGACCTTGGTCATTACGAACGGTTCACGGGCGTTCATGCGCGCAAGACCGATTCCATCTCCTCTGGCCGCATCTATTCCAACGTGCTGGAACGCGAACGGCGCGGCGACTACCTCGGCAAGACCATTCAGGTCATTCCCCACGTCACCAACGAGATCAAGGATTTCCTCAAGATCGGCGATGACGAGGTTGATTTCATGCTCTGCGAGATCGGCGGCACCGTCGGCGATATCGAGGGCCTGCCCTTTTTCGAGGCGATCCGCCAGTTCATCCACGAACGGCCCCGCGGTCAGTCGATCCTGATGCATCTGACGCTCTTGCCCTATCTGGCGGCAAGCGGCGAGTTGAAGACCAAACCCACCCAACACTCGGTGAAGGAATTGCAGTCGATCGGTCTGGCGCCGGACGTGCTTGTCTGCCGTTCAGAACATCCGATCCCGGAAAAGGAACGCGCCAAGATCGCGCTCTTTTGCAATGTGCGGCCCGATTCCGTCATTCCCGCCTATGATCTGAAGACGATCTACGAGGCGCCGCTCGCCTATCACCGCGAAGGGCTTGATCAGGCGGTGCTTGACGCTTTCGGCATCTCGCCCGCGCCCAAACCCAATATGGAGCGGTGGGAAGATGTGATGGACCGGCTGACAAATGCCGAGGGCGAAGTACGGGTG
>JBARVM010000475.1:0-1624 GCA_049646265.1 Paracoccaceae bacterium | reverse complement strand
GGACAAGGGCCGTATAAAGGACGAGCAAAGATGAAAGCCGCATGATCACTCCGAAGGGGCCGGGCATGACCGACCAGAAAAACAACGACGACGCGAAATCCTCCAACGCGATGTGGGGCGGGCGTTTTGCCTCTGGTCCTGACGCGATCATGGAGGCGATCAACGCCTCTATCTCGTTTGACCAGCGGCTTTATGCCCAGGATATTCGCGGCAGCCGGGCCCATGCGGCGATGCTGGCCGCGCAGGGTATTCTTACTGATAAAGATGCCGAGGCGATCAGGGAAGGGCTGCTCACGGTCTTGTCAGAAATAGAGAGCGGAACATTCACCTTTTCGACCGAGCTTGAAGACATTCACATGAATGTCGAGGCGCGATTGAAAGAGATCGTCGGCGATGCGGCGGGCCGGCTGCATACCGCGCGCAGCCGCAATGATCAGGTGGCGACCGATTTTCGCCTGTGGGTGCGCGATCAGTGCGATCAGGCGGTGACAGGGCTCAGCGCGCTGATGCAGGCGCTTTTGGCACAGGCAGAGGCAGGGGCGGATTGGGTGATGCCGGGCTTTACCCATCTGCAGACGGCGCAGCCCGTGACTTGGGGCCATCACATGATGGCCTATGTCGAGATGTTCGCCCGCGATCGTGGTCGTTTCACCGATGCGCGGCGGCGGATGAACGAATGCCCTTTGGGCGCGGCGGCCTTGGCGGGCACCGGTTTTGCCATTGACCGGCATATGACAGCCGATGCGCTGGGCTTTGACCGGCCCATGGCCAATTCGCTTGATGCCGTCTCCGACCGCGATTTCGCGTTGGAGTTCCTCTCTGCTGCCTCGATCTGCGCGGTTCATCTTTCGCGCTTTGCCGAAGAGTTGGTGATCTGGTCCTCGGCCCAGTTCCGCTTTGTCAGCCTGTCGGACAGGTTTTCCACCGGCTCTTCCATCATGCCGCAAAAGAAGAACCCGGATGCGGCAGAGCTGATCCGCGCCAAGATCGGGCGGATATTGGGGGCGACGGTGGCGCTTTTCACCGTGATGAAGGGGCTGCCCTTGGCCTATTCGAAGGATATGCAGGAAGACAAGGAACAGGTCTTTGATGCCGCCGATACGCTGATGCTGGCTCTGGCGGCGATGGAAGGCATGGTGGGCGACATGACCGCCAATCAGGGCAATCTAGAAAAGGCTGCCTCCAGCGGTTTTTCGACGGCGACCGATCTTGCCGACTGGTTGGTGCGCGAGGCGGGTCTGCCCTTTCGCGAGGCGCATCATGTGACCGGCACGCTGGTGGCCATGGCCGAGGCGAAAGGTTGTGAATTGGCGGATCTGACGCTGGCAGAGATGCAAAAGGTGCATCCGTCGCTGTCAGACGGGGTCTATTCGGTGTTGAGTGTCGCGAAGTCCGTTGCCAGCCGGCAAAGCTACGGCGGAACTGCACCGGATCAGGTACGCGCCCAGATTGCTCGTTGGAAGGCAAGCGGCTGGTAAGGGTGCCCCCCCCTGGCTGACCTGTTCAGGAATGCGCGTCTGTGCCAAGCTGCGGCTACCTGATGCGCCAAGATTCGCGGGCGCAAGGAATTGGCAAGGTGAGTTTGGGCAAATGATCAGGGCTGGATATGTTTTGGTGGCCACGC
>JBARVM010000474.1:0-6960 GCA_049646265.1 Paracoccaceae bacterium | reverse complement strand
CCCAAGGACAATGCCTTGCACGAGCGCATGCTGCAGGAATTCGAAAATATCAAAGCCGGCTTCTAATCGGCATAACAACTTACTTACGGCAGTTGCGGGCGGATATTTTCGCCCGTAACTTTTTTTGATCCGGAACCATCAACCGATTCTGGTAGTATGGGTCTGGCGGACTATCCAACCTCATGGAGAGAAAATTGAAGCATTATGCCTTGCTTGCGGCCTCGGTCGCCACTCTTGCCCTGTCCACCCCCTTGCGGGCTGCCGATCCGGAACTGCTGGTTCTCGACTGGGCCGGATTTGAGGTGCAGGGGCTGTTTCAGGCCTATCAGGACAAGAACGGCGACAGCCCCAGCTACACTTTCTTCGGCTCTGACGACGAGGCCTTTCAAAAGGTTGCCTCGGGCTTCAAGTCGGATGTCACCCACCCGTGTTCCCAGATGGTTTCCAAATATCGCGAAGCCGGTCTGATCGAGCCTTGGGACGTGTCCAAGATCCCGGATTTCGCCGATATCGACCCGAAATTCCTGAATTCGCCGGTTTTTCAGGATGATGGCGGCGTCTGGTATATTCCGACCGACTGGGGCGCAACCGCCATCGCCTATAACACCGATGAAGTCCCGGCCGAGGATGTCGCCTCGTTGCAGGTCTTTGCCGATCCGAAATACGCCGGCCGCCTGTCGCTGCCCAACTCTTCGGACGACGTCTGGGCGCTGGCCTATCTGGCCACCGGCGTGACCGACTGGACCGCGATCACCGACGAGCAGTTCACCGCTGCCGCCGACTGGCTGCGCGCCGTGCATCCCAATATCCGTTCTTACTGGAACGACCCCGCTGAAATGGCGCAGATCATGGCCTCGGGCGAGGTGCTGATCGCCTGGTCCTGGAATGACGGCGTTGCCTATCTGAAGGCCGACAATTACCCCGTCGGTTTCCAGCGTGAGGCCAAGGAAGGTTCTTCCACCTGGTTCTGCGGCTATGTGAATATGAAGGATGGCGACGGAAGCGAAGAAAAGGCCTATGATTTCATCAACTCTTGGCTGCGCACCGATGCGGCACCGGCCCTTTTGGACGAAATCGGCTATGGCCACTCCAACCTGAAGGCGATGGCGGCCATGGACCCGGCAGAGGTTGAGGCCGCAGGCCTTGGCCCGATCAACGCGCCGATCCTGCCGCAGGTGCCTAATGACAATGCGCTGCGCGAGCGCCAGCTGGCCGAGTTCGAAAAGATCAAGGCTGGCTTCTAAGAAGCCCCGTGCACAAACCAGCGCCGCCCTGAAAACGGGGCGGCGTTTTCTTGCGTCAGCGTGACCGCTACAGGCCTAACGAGGCCTTTCCCTTTGCCGCTTTTCCCCATACGTTGCCGCTTTCGCACCACCCAAAGGCAGCGCATGTCGTTCAAATCCCCTTTTGCCCTGCCCAATACGCTTGGCATCGCCTTCAATCTTGCGGCGGTCTTCACCTTCAGCCTGATGGATCTCTTGGCCAAGCACCTGATCGGGCAGGAGTATCATCCGCTGCAAGTCACATGGGCCCGTTACAGCGGCCAGACGGTGCTGATCCTTGTGCTGATCCTGCCACGCGCGCGCATGGCCTTTCGTACCCGACGCCCCGGTTTGCAGCTGCTCAGGTCTATCCTGCAATTCAGCACCAACGCGCTTTTCTTCCTGTCGCTCGGTTATATCGGGCTGGCCGAGGCGACGGCGATCGCCGACCTCAGCCCGATGCTGATCGCTCTTGGCGCCGCTGCTTTCTTTGGCGAGAAGCTCGGGCCAAGGCGGATCATGGCGATCCTTCTGGCCATGATCGGCGCGATGCTGATCATCCGGCCGGGGACCGATGTGTTTCACCCCGCGTCGCTGCTCGCCCTTGGCTGCGCGGTAGCTTTTGCCGGATTCGTGCTGATCACCCGCCGCATGGGTGGCGCTGACAGTATGTGGACCTCCCTGCTCTATTCCGGTCTTTTGGGCACGCTCATGGTTTCGACCGTCCAGTGGTTCGTGTGGAAACCGATCCAGACCGCGGATCTGTGGGGTTTTATCCTGATTGGCGGTCTTGGCACCATTTCGCAGCTTTGCATCATCCGCGCCTATTCCTTTGCCGATGCCTCGGTCATCGCCCCGATCGGCTATTTCGGCATTGTCTTTGCCTCTGTCTGGGGGGTGGTCATCCTTGGCGAAAGCCTGCCGTTCCTGACAATCGTCGGTGCGCTTGTGATCATCGGTTCCGGCCTTTATGTCTGGCACCGGGAACGTAGGATCGAGAAAATGGCCCAAGGGTCAAACGGGCAATAGATGGCGGGTGGCAAAAAGAAGGGCGCGCAATCGCGTGGCCGCATCATCCAGCATTACGTGGTCAATCTTTTGGTCCGCGCCCTGATCGGGAGTGCCATGGCCCTGCCCTATGGCTGGCGCGTGCCGCTGGTCGGCTGGATTGTCAAACGGCTGGTCGCCCCCCTTGCCCGCTACCGGAGACGCAGCCTGCGGCATCTGGCGCTGATCTGGCCGGAACTGCCCCTGGCGGAACGGCGGCGGATAGCCGATGCGGTCAGCGACAATGCCGGGCGTACCCTGATCGAGAATTATTCGACCCGCGACCTCATCCGCCGCATGGCCGATGTGACGCCCGAGGGGCCGGGCTATGCCGCCCTTTGTGCTGCGCGCGATGCCGGTCAGCCGGTGATCCTCGTTTCTGGCCATTTCGGCAATTACGAAGCGGCGCGCGCCCTCTTGGTCGGGCGCGGCTTTCCCATCGGCGGGCTCTACCGCCCGATGCGCAACAGCTATTTCAACGCCCATTATGCCGAAACCATGAAGGCCTTCGGCGGGCCGGTCTTTGCGCAGGGGCGTCAAGGCATGGGCGGCTTTCTGCGCCATCTGAAGGAGGGCGGCATGATGGTGCTGCTTTTCGACCAAAAGGCCGGTACCGACTGGATCGATTTTCTGGGCCGACCAGCGCGCACCGCCGTTTCCGCCGCCGAACTGGCGCTGCGCTACGGCGCGCTCCTCATCCCCTTTTATGCGACAAGGCAGGCAGACGGCCTCTCTTTCCGGGTGGAGCTGGAGGCGCCGGTTACCGCCAGCGACCCCCTACAGATGACCAAGGACATCACCCGCAGCCTAGAGCGGCGCGTGATCGCCGATCCCGGCCAATGGTTCTGGGTTCATCACAGATGGGGCAAGCTGCCAAGAAAAACCGGTTAGGCGCTAGTTTTCCACCACCGCCGCTGCCAGAATGGCGCCGGGCCCCGGCCCCTGTATCAGGACGACAGCCGGTTCATTGCCCGACAGCGGCACCTTCATCTCCAAAGGCTTGCGGCCATCCCATGTGCCGACCTGTTTCCAGCTGGTGACAATATTGTCATAGCGGATTGTCCGCCCGGCATTCTCGCCACGCTTGATATTCACCTCGGCTGTCGGCTTGTAGCGCACAAGTTGCACAAAGGTGCCGGCGGCCAAGGGGCCGGTGCTGGTGGCGTTGATCGTCAACCCGCCTGATCCGCGCCGCAGGACCAGTTCTGCCACCTCTCCACCACCGACCGGCGCCAGGGCGGCGGCCACAGCGGACGCGTCGGCGCCAACAATCATCACCTGACCATTGATGATCATCTGCGGGGTATAGACCATGGTCTTGCCAGCCGCCCGCGCATAGGCCCTTTGCCTCTTTGCATAGCCGGGGCTGGCGAAGGAATCTTTCCACCCAAGATAATCCCAATAATCGACATGGAGCGACAGGGCGATCACGTCAGAGCGGTCTGTCAGCCGTGAAAAGACCGCATCCGCCGCCGGGCAGGATGAACAGCCTTGCGAGGTGTAAAGTTCCACCACCGCTGGCTGCTTGGCCGTCTCTGCCCCTGCCAACGACGGCATCAGGGCCACCGCCAGCGCAAAGAGGAATGATCTTGAATGCATCGCTGTTTTCCTGCCACGCACCCCATGGGGCGCAGTTCCTTATCCCGCCTCAGACTATGGGCAGCCTGCCGACAAATCCAATCAAGGATTACCCCGGCTCGCGCAAGTTTCTGTGAAGCGTGTTACAATCTTCTGCCAGAGACCATTGCCGTTCGGCATACATTGGTATACACCCGCGACAAGTTTTCCACTTATTTGATTAACGTTGTTCGGCTATGAGCTTTGAGCACAATTGACCGACCGCCACTGACGGAGATGACCATGACAGTAGTCACAGGAACTGACACGAAAAAGACCCGCCGCACGCTGACCGCCGCTGGCGCTTCCATTGACTACTATTCCATTCCAGCGGCTGAAGAGGCCGGGCTTGGCAATTTTGCGCGCCTGCCCGCAGCATTGAAGGTTGTGCTGGAAAACATGCTGCGCTTCGAGGATGGCGGCCGCACGGTTTCGGTGGACGATATCCGCGCCTTTTCCGAATGGGCCGATAACAAGGGGCAGAACCCGCGTGAAATCGCCTATCGCCCTGCCCGCGTCCTTATGCAGGATTTTACCGGTGTTCCGGCGGTCGTCGACCTGGCAGCGATGCGCGACGGGATCAAGGCGCTTGGCGGCGACGCACAAAAGATCAACCCGCTGAACCCCGTCGATCTGGTGATCGACCATTCGGTGATGATCGACGAATTTGGCACCCCCCGCGCGTTCCAGCGCAATGTCGATATTGAATATGAACGCAATATGGAACGTTACGTCTTCCTGAAATGGGGTCAGGAAGCCTTCAAGAATTTCCGCGTCGTGCCGCCGGGCACCGGCATCTGCCATCAGGTCAATCTGGAATATCTGGCCCAGACAGTCTGGACCGACAAGGACCAGAACGGGGTGGAGGTTGCCTATCCCGATACGCTCGTCGGTACCGACAGCCACACCACCATGGTCAACGGCCTTGCTGTCCTTGGCTGGGGCGTCGGCGGGATCGAGGCAGAGGCGGCAATGCTCGGCCAGCCCGTCTCGATGCTGATCCCGGAGGTTGTGGGCTTCAAGCTGACCGGCCAAATGATGGAAGGCACTACCGCGACCGATCTGGTGCTAAAGGTGGTGGAGATGTTGCGCAAGCACGGCGTTGTCGGCAAGTTCGTCGAGTTTTACGGGCCGGGCCTTGATCACCTGCCGCTCGCCGACCGCGCCACCATCGCCAATATGGCGCCTGAATACGGGGCGACCTGCGGCTTTTTCCCGATCGACGGCGAAACACTGAGCTATTTGCGCCAGACCGGCCGGGACGAGGCGCGCGTGGCTCTGGTCGAAGCCTATGCCAAGGCCAACGGCATGTGGCGCGGCCCTGACTATGATCCGGTCTATTCGTCGACCCTGACGCTCGACATGGGCAGCATCGTTCCGGCAATCTCCGGGCCAAAGCGGCCACAGGACCATGTAGCACTGACCAAGGCCAAATCCGCCTTCGCGACCGAAATGGCGACGACCTTCAAACGCCCGATCGACAAGGAAGTCCCAGTCGCTGGCGAAGACTATACCATGTCCTCGGGCAAGGTTGTCATCGCCTCGATAACCTCCTGCACCAATACATCCAACCCTTATGTCATGATTGGCGCAGGCCTTGTGGCGCGCAAGGCGCGGGCGCTTGGCCTGACGCGCAAACCCTGGGTCAAGACGTCACTTGCCCCCGGCTCTCAGGTTGTCAGTGAATATCTGGAGGCGGCAGGGCTGCAGGAGGATCTGGATGCCATCGGCTTCAATCTGGTGGGCTATGGCTGCACGACCTGCATCGGCAACTCCGGCCCGCTTCAGCCCGAGATTTCGGCAGCGATTGCCGAGGGCGATCTCGTGGCGACCGCCGTCCTTTCCGGCAACCGCAATTTCGAAGGGCGCATCAGCCCGGATGTGCGGGCCAACTACCTCGCCTCGCCGCCGCTTGTCGTCGCCTATGCATTGGCCGGTGACATGAACATTGATCTGACGAGCGAACCGCTCGGCATGGGTAAGGACGGGCCGGTCTACCTGAAGGATATCTGGCCAACCACGCATGAAGTAGCGGAACTTGTCGAACGCACAGTCACCCGCGCCGCCTTCCAGAAGAAATATGCAGATGTCTTCAAGGGCGATGCCAAATGGCAGTCGGTCAAGGTAACGGAATCCGAAACCTATGACTGGCCCGCCAGCTCCACCTATATCCAGAACCCGCCTTACTTCCGCGGCATGAGCAAGACGAAGGGCAAGATCAGCAATATCACCGGGGCAAGGTTGCTGGCCGTACTTGGCGACATGATCACCACCGACCATATCAGCCCGGCAGGCTCCTTCAAATCCACCACTCCGGCTGGTGCCTATTTGCTCGACCGCCAGGTCGCGGCAAAGGACTTCAACTCCTACGGATCGCGGCGCGGCAATCACGAGGTGATGATGCGCGGCACCTTTGCCAATATCCGCATCAAGAACGAGATCCTTGATGGCGTCGAGGGCGGCTATACGCTTGGCCCCGACGGGCAACAAACCTCCATCTACGAGGCGGCCATGGCCTTTCAGGCCGCTGGCGTGCCGCTTATCGTGATCGGTGGCAAGGAATATGGCGCCGGTTCCAGCCGCGACTGGGCAGCCAAGGGCACCAGCCTTCTGGGCGTCAAGGCAGTGATCGCCGAAAGCTTCGAACGTATCCACAGATCGAACCTTGTCGGCATGGGCGTTATCCCGTTTGAGTTCACAAATGGCGACAATCGCAAGACTCTGAAATTGACGGGCGCCGAGACCTTAACCATTTCGGGCCTCGACGGAGACCCCAAGCCGCTTGGTCTCTTCTCGTGCAAGATCACCTATGCCGACGGGTCGGAAAAATCCATTCCGATCAAGTGCCGGATCGATACCGAAGTAGAGATCGAATATGTAGAGCACGGCGGCGTACTACATTATGTGTTGCGTGATCTCGCACGCGCTTGATCCTGTAGACTTTTTGGGGCGCCCGGGGGATTTCCCCCGGGCGCTTTCGTTTTTGGGGTATGTGGGCAGTAAGATTTTCAGTGACAGCGGGCCTGCCCGCTTT
>JBARVM010000473.1:0-2984 GCA_049646265.1 Paracoccaceae bacterium | reverse complement strand
TCGGTTGGCCGGTTCTGGCGGCGGTGTGGCATTCCTTTCACGATGCGGCGGGCCGAGGGTAGGTGGGGCTTGCCAATTACCGATGGGCATTGGGCGACGCCGGGTTCCGCGAGGCTTTGACCAACAGCCTATTGTGGCTGGCGGTGGCCCCGACGCTGACCGTGCTGGTGGGGTTGACTCTAGCCGGGTTGGTGCGCGGCGCGGGGCTTTTGGGGCGATTGGTGCAGGCCGTCGTCCTGTTGCCGACCGGCATTTCCTTTGTCGGTGCCGCTGTCATCTGGAAATTCATTCTTGAATATCGCCCCGAGGGGGCCGCACAGACCGGGCTTTTGAACGCGCTGGTGACTGCCGCAGGTTTGCCGCCGCAAACCTGGCTGACGCTACCCACGTTCAACAGCCTTTGCCTGATGGCGATCTTCGTCTGGGGGCAGGCGGGGTTTGCCATGGTGATCCTCTCGGCGGCGCTGGCACGCCTGCCCCGGCAACTGACAGAGGCGGCGCGGCTGGATGGGTTGACGGAGCGCGCGATTTTCTGGCGGATAGAGGTGCCGCAGATCGCGGGCGCGATCATCATGGTCTGGACGGCGTTGGCGCTGATCGTGCTGAAACTCTTCGATCTGGTGCATGCCTTGACCAATGGCCAATGGGGCAGCGCGGTTCTGGCTGACAATATGGTAGAGTGGCTGGTGCGCGGTGGCGGTCATTTCGGCCGGGGCGCGGTGCTGGCGCTGGCGCTGGTGGCGATTGGCCTGCCGGTCCTGCTGCTGGCGCGGCAGGCGCAGCGGCGCTGGGGCAGGCTGGCATGAGGGGGCCGCACCCTTTCGGTCATGCGATGCCGGTGCGTTGGCCCCGGCGGCTGTTGCTTGGCCTTATCGCGCTCTTTTGGGCCTTGCCGGTAATGGGGCTTTTCCTGACCTCGCTGCGCGATGCCGACCGGATAGCGGCCAGTGGCTGGTGGGCGCTTTTCCTCTCTGATCAGGAGATCATCCAGCTGCCGATGGCCGGGCTGATCGCGGCGCCGGAGGGGGGGCTTGAGCTTTCGGGGCCAGTTACCGGCTTTGGGCTGGCGGCGCGTCAGCCTTTGTTCTTTGCCGTGGGGGAAAGCGCGCCGCTGCAGGCGGGGGGGACGATCAGGGTCGAACGGGATGGGCGCTATTGGCTGGCGCTGCCTGCCAATGGCGCGCCGACGGAATCGCGACTTTATCTGGGGATCAGCAGGTCCGAAGCGTTCAGCACCCGCCATTACCAGCGCGCGCTGACCACCACGGGGCTTTTGCATTCGCTGGGCCTGTCGCTGGCGGTGGCGTTGCCTTCCACCCTGATCCCCCTGATTCTCGGCCTTCTGGCAGCCTATGGTCTGGTGGTCCTGCGGCGCGGCAGCGGCGACATTCTTGCCTTGCTGATCATCCTGATGGCGGTCCCGGTCGAGGCGGCGCTGATGCCGCTCATGGGGCTTTTCACCGATCTGGCGGAGGCGAGCGGGGCAGGCAGGCGGCCAATCTGGGGTCTTTGGCTGGCGCACAGCGGTTTTGTCCTTCCCCTGGCAATCGTGATTTTCGCCAATGCGCTCAAGGCCTTGCCATCGGAGTTGGTGGAGGCAGCGCGGCTCGACGGGTTGGGCGATCTGGCGATCCTGCGGCAAATACTGTTGCCGTTGATCTGGCCGGTGTTGGCGGCCTTTGCGCTTTTGCAGTTCCTCTGGGTCTGGAATGACCTTCTGGTGGCGCTGGTCTTTCTGGGCGCGGCGGAGGAACGGCTGTTGGTCACTACCCGGCTACTGGGGCTGATGGGCACTTATGGCGGCGACTGGGGGCTGATGGCGGCCGCGGCCTTTGTCGGCATGGCGGTGCCGGCGCTGCTGTTCGCGGCCTTCGGCAAATGGGCATTAAGCGCAGTGCTGATCAGCGCCGAGGCGATGCGTGGGCGGGGCTGAGAACAAAGGAAAGGTCAGAGCCTTGTCGCCAGCGCCATGGCGAAACCGGCCAGGATCAGCAAAAAGCTCGACGACAGATTGAGGGCAACCAGAACGGCCCCCCGATTGGTGCTTTGCGAAAGAACAGCGGCTGCGCTGGAAATGGTTTTCATAATTTTCATACCCCCAATTATGGACAGCTATGCTTTCCATGCCGTTAACTTTGATCGGTCACGACGGCGGGGTCAAGGGCGGCCAGCCGCCGCCCGGCGCAATATTGCCAAAGACTGGTGGGGTCGGGGCGCTTCGATCCCCATCCGCCCTATTCAGCGGCGATCTTGATGACCGGCGTCATCGCGGCAAACTCGGTATCCGACAGGTGGCATTTGACCTGATGGTTGCCATCAAGCACCCGCATCGGCGGCATTTCCGTTTCGCACAGATTGCCCGGCACCTTGGATTTCCAGCGGCAACGCGTCTGGAAGGGGCAACCCGGCGGCGGGTTCATTGCCGAAGGGATGTCGCCTTCAAGCACGATCCGCTGGCGCTCGACCCGTGTGTCGGCAATCGGCACGGCGGACAAAAGCGCCTCTGTATAAGGATGATAGGGGGGCGAGAAGACCTGATCGGTCGTGCCTAACTCGACCACATGACCAAGATACATCACCATCACCCGGTCGCTGAGATAACGCACGATCGACAGGTCATGGCTGATGAAAAGGAGCGTGGTCTTGTTTTCCCGCTGGATCTCCATCAAGAGGTCGGTGACAGCCGCCTGCACCGACACGTCGAGGGCCGATACCGGTTCGTCCGCCACCACGATCTTGGCATCACCGGCAAAGGCGCGGGCAATCCCGACCCGCTGCTTTTGCCCACCCGACAGTTGCCGGGGCATACGGTCGGCAAAGGCGCGCGGCAGTTTCACCAGATCGAGCAGTTCCAGCATCCGCGTCTTGCGTTCGGCGGCACTGTTGCCGATGCCAAAAATCTCTAGCGCGCGGATGATCTGTCGCCCCACGGTCATGGAGGGGTTCAGCGTGTCGAACGGGTTCTGGAACACCATCTGCACGCC
>JBARVM010000472.1:0-6892 GCA_049646265.1 Paracoccaceae bacterium | reverse complement strand
GCGCCGGGCCGTGCGGTTCTTGGGCGGTGATATCCTGATCGACCGCGCGGAATTTGATGCGGCCGCCCAGGAAACCCGCGCCCGCCTTCTGGCCCATGCGCTTTGCTGGGTTGCTTCGGCGGATTATCGCCCGCGTTTTTCGGCGCTTGGCCGGGCTTTGGCAGATTGTGGGGCGGGAAAACGCTGCACCCTGCATGGCTGCCTGATCATGCCGCGAAAAGGCGCGCTGCATGTCACCCGCGAGGCGGCGGTGGTTGCAAAAGCTGAAAGTGCCACCGGGGCGCTTTGGGACGGGCGCTGGCGGCTTGTGGGGCCAGATGGGGCCGCGGTAGACGGGGCGGGCGCAGGCGGGGCAGAGCTGACCGTTCGGGCGCTTGGCGCCGCGGGGCTGGCGCAACTGCCCCCTGGTGCTGCGCCAAAAGACCTGCCGCAGGCGGCGCTATTGGCCCAACCTGCCGTCTGGAGGGGGGCAGAGCTGATCGCCGCGCCGCTGGCCGGATGGCCCAACGGTTGGCAGGCCAATGCCGCAAGAACCGCCGAAGATTTCCACAGATTGCTAATCGTCCATTGAACCTCGCCCGCTAATCTCTATTTTAGAGCAAAGGCCTTTGTCGACACTTCCTGTCGGCGGCGGCAGATCATCAGGAGGCTACTTTTGGGCAACGCGAGAAATTTCGCATTCTGGGTCGTGCTGTTATTGCTGGTTGTCGCATTGTTCAGCCTGTTCAGCGGCAATTCCTCCAGCATGAATTCCAACCGGCTCAGCTATTCCGATTTCATCGGCAAGGTTGAGGATGGTTCGGTGCGCGCCGTGACGATGAATGGCGAGCAGCTGCTGGTGACTTTGACTGACGGCCGCCAGTGGGTAACCATCAAGCCACAGGGCGAAGAGGTTATCCAGACGCTGACAGACAAGCTGATTGCCAAGAATGTGGCGCTGGATGTGAAGCGGCAGGAAACCTCTGGCCTGATGTCGACACTAAGCGTGTGGCTGCCCTTTATCGTGCTGATCGGGGTGTGGGTTTTCTTCATGAACCGGATGCAGGGCGGCGGCAAGGGCGGCGCCATGGGATTTGGCAAGAGCCGCGCCAAGCTTCTGACCGAAAAGCAGGGGCGTGTGACCTTTGACGATGTCGCGGGCATCGACGAGGCCAAGGAAGAGTTGGAAGAGATTGTCGAGTTCCTGCGCAATCCGCAGAAATTCAGCCGCCTTGGTGGCAAGATCCCGAAAGGCGCGCTTCTGGTTGGCCCTCCGGGTACCGGTAAGACGCTTTTGGCCCGCGCCATCGCGGGGGAGGCGGGGGTGCCCTTCTTCACCATCTCGGGCTCCGACTTTGTCGAGATGTTCGTGGGCGTCGGCGCGTCCCGGGTTCGGGATATGTTCGAACAGGCCAAGAAGAATGCGCCCTGTATCGTTTTTATCGACGAGATTGACGCTGTTGGCCGGTCGCGCGGCGTCGGTATCGGCGGCGGCAATGATGAGCGTGAGCAGACCCTGAACCAGCTTCTGGTGGAGATGGACGGGTTCGAGGCGAATGAGGGTATCATTATCGTGGCGGCCACCAACCGCAAGGATGTGCTGGACCCGGCGCTTTTGCGCCCGGGCCGTTTTGACCGGCAGATCCATGTGCCGAACCCCGATATCAAGGGCCGCGAAAAGATCCTGAACGTCCATGCCCGCAAGGTGCCGCTTGGCCCGGATGTCGATCTGCGGCTTATCGCGCGCGGCAGCCCCGGCTTTTCCGGTGCCGATCTGGCCAATCTGGTGAATGAGGCGGCGCTGATGGCGGCGCGGTTCGGCAGGCGGTTCGTCACGATGGACGATTTCGAGAATGCCAAGGACAAGGTGATGATGGGTGCCGAACGGCGCAGCATGGTCATGACTACCGAACAAAAGGAAATGACCGCCTATCACGAGGCTGGCCACGCCATTGTCGGCATGGCACTGCCGAAGTGCGATCCGGTCTACAAGGCCACGATTATCCCGCGCGGTGGCGCCCTTGGCATGGTCGTCAGCCTGCCAGAGATCGACCGGCTGAATTACCACAAGGATGAGGCCAAGGAAAAGATCGCCATGACCATGGCGGGCAAGGCCGCGGAGATCATCAAATGGGGGGAGGAACGTGTTTCTAACGGCCCCTCGGGCGATATTCAGCAGGCATCGGCCATGGCGCGGGCCATGGTGATGCGCTGGGGCATGTCGGAAAAGGTCGGCAACATCGATTATTCAGAAGCCCATCAGGGCTATCAGGGCCAGACCGGCGGCTTTTCTGTCTCGGCCAAGACCAAGGAGATGATCGAAAGCGAGGTCAAGCGCCTGATCGAAGAAGGTTATCAGACGGCCCGCCGCATCCTTTTGGAGAAAAACGAGGAATTCGAACGGCTTGCCAAGGGGCTTTTGGAATATGAAACCCTGACCGGTGACGAGATCCGCAAGGTTGTCGCGGGCAAGCCGCTGGATGCGCCGGAAGATCTTGGCGATGATGCGGACGGGCCTGGGGCTGTGTCTTCCTTTGTCCCAAAGGCCGGCAAACCGCGTCACCCGAAAAAAGGGATGGAGCCGGAGCCGTCGGCCTGACCGACATTCTGATAACGGGTCAGGGGGTGCTGGAATGGCCGCGCTGAAACCAACCGCTCATGTCGGCGTGATCACTTGGCTGGGGCTGGTGCGGGACCGCGAACAGGCCTTGGCCTCTGACCCGGTGGCGGAGATCACTGCGCGTTTTTCGGGACCGGAGGGCGAGGCGCATGGCGGCTTGACCCGGCCATCCTGCGGCCGGGTTATCGATCAATATCCGCGTGGCACAACCATTCGCAACACGCGCCAGTTTTCGATCCTTTCGGCGGAAGAGCTGGCAGAGATCGCGGCGGAATTGGGTATCGATGGCCTGTCGCCCGCGCTGATGGGGGCCACGATGGTCCTGTCTGGCATTCCCGATTTCACCCATCTTCCCCCGTCATCGCGTCTGCAGGCCGAAAGCGGCGCGACGCTGGTTGTCGATATGGAAAACCGCCCCTGCAACCTGCCCGCGCCCGGGGTAGAGGCGGCCTTTCCCGGCAAGGGCAAGCGTATCAAGCAGGTGGCCCAAAATCGGCGTGGTGTGACGGCCTGGGTAGAGCGTGAAGGGCTCTTGCGGCTGGGCGACAAGATGGTGCTGCATATTCCCGATCAGCGGGCCTGGTCGCCGTAAAGCGCCCCACCATTCTTATTTCACTATGTTAATATTTATTTCCTTTGGGTAGTATTTGCGGCAGAGTAGGCCAGAGGTGGCGATTCCCTGCTGCGAAATGTCGTAAACCGTCTGTACTCTATGGGATACCGCGCTAAAAGCCGGGTGGATGGTTCGGACAGGGTCGAGCTGGGCAAAACAGGAGTTTGGAATGTCGACGAAGACAGATATTGAAATCGCGCGCGAGGCGAAGAAGCGCCCGATCATGGAAATCGGCGCAAAGCTGGGCATTCCCGCCGAACATCTGTTGCCCTACGGCCATGACAAGGCCAAGGTCAGCCAGGAATATATCAAGTCGCTGGCCGGCAAGAAGGATGGCAAGCTCATTCTGGTGACGGCGATCAACCCGACCCCGGCGGGCGAAGGCAAGACCACCACCACGGTGGGTCTTGGCGACGGTCTGAACCGCATCGGCAAGAAAGCGGTGATCTGTATCCGCGAAGCCTCTCTTGGTCCGAACTTCGGGATGAAGGGTGGGGCCGCCGGTGGCGGTTACGCCCAGGTCGTGCCGATGGAGGAAATGAACCTGCATTTCACCGGCGACTTTCATGCGATCACCTCGGCCCATAACCTTTTGTCGGCGATGATCGACAACCATATCTACTGGGGCAATACGCTCGACTTCGACGAACGTCGCGTGGCTTGGCGCCGGGTGATGGACATGAACGACCGGGCGCTGCGCGACATCGTCGTGTCGTTGGGCGGCGTTGCCAACGGCTTCCCGCGCCAGACTGGTTTTGACATTACCGTCGCGTCCGAGGTCATGGCTATCCTGTGCCTGTCGAATGACCTTGAAGATCTTCAAAAGCGGCTGGGCGACATTGTGGTGGGCTATACTAGGGCCAAGACGCCGATCTACTGCCGCGATGTGAAGGCAGATGGCGCAATGACGGTTCTGCTGAAAGACGCAATGCAGCCCAATCTGGTGCAGACGCTGGAAAATAACCCGGCCTTCGTTCATGGTGGCCCCTTCGCCAATATCGCCCATGGCTGTAATTCTGTCATTGCCACCAAGACAGCGCTGAAACTGGGTGACTTTGTCGTGACCGAGGCGGGCTTTGGTGCCGATCTCGGTGCCGAGAAATTCTTTGACATCAAGTGCCGCAAGGCGGGCCTCAAGCCCTCGGCCGCTGTTATCGTGGCCACTGTGCGCGCGATGAAGATGAACGGTGGTGTCGCGAAGGCCGATCTTGGTGCCGAAAATGTCGCCGCTGTGAAGAAGGGCTGCCCGAACCTTGGCCGCCATATCGGCAACGTGAAAAGTTTTGGCGTGCCCGTCGTCGTGGCAATCAACCATTTCCACTCCGACACGGATGCGGAGGTTGCCGCGGTCAAGGCTTATGTGGCCGAGCAAGGCGCCGAGGCGATCCTTTGCAAGCACTGGGCGCATGGGTCTGCCGGTGTCGAAGAACTGGCGCACAAGGTCGTGGAGCTGGCCGAAAGCGGTGCGGCGAATTTCGCGCCGATCTACCCCGACGATATGCCGCTGTTCCAGAAGCTCGAAACCATCGCCAAGCGCATCTATCATGCGGATGAGGTGATTGCAGACAAGTCGATCCGCGAGCAGTTGAAAGCCTGGGAAGCGGCGGGTTACGGCCATCTGCCGATCTGTGTCGCCAAGACACAGTATAGCTTTACCACCGATCCGAACATGCGCGGCGCGCCGACCGGCCATTCGGTACCGGTGCGCGAGGTGCGCCTGTCTGCCGGTGCCGGTTTCATCGTGGCGATCTGCGGTGAGATCATGACAATGCCCGGCCTGCCAAAGGCACCGTCGGCGGAAGTGATCCGCCTGAATGACGAGGGCAATGTCGAAGGTCTGTTCTGACGAACAGGTGGTGATCGCCGCTGGCATCGAGCCGGCGGCGATCACGCAGTCCCTCTCTTGCGATCGGGACTTTTGGGCGCTTGGCGCCTTGCCTAAATCTAAAAAACATGGGGAAGATGGAAATGGCCGCGACGATCATCGACGGAAAAGCTTTTGCAGCAACGGTTCGGACGCAGGTTGCGGCCCATGTCGCGAAACTGAAATCCGATCATGGGATTGTGCCGGGTTTGGCGGTGGTTCTGGTTGGCGAAGATCCGGCAAGCCAGGTCTATGTCGGTGCCAAGGGCAAGCAGACCGTCGAGGTTGGCATGCATTCCTATGAGCACAAGCTGCCCGCCGAAACGTCGGAGGCCGATCTTTTGGCGCTGATCGGCAAGCTGAATGCCGACCCGGCGGTCAATGGTATTCTGGTGCAGCTTCCGCTGCCGGGCCATCTGAATTCTGATCTGGTGATCAATGCGATCGACCCGGCCAAGGATGTGGACGGCTTTCATATTTCCAACGTTGGCCTGTTGGGCACGGGGCAAAAGAGCATGGTGCCCTGCACGCCGCTTGGCTGTCTGATGATGCTGCGCGATCACCATGGGTCGCTGGCGGGGATGAATGCGGTTGTGGTTGGCCGGTCGAATATCGTTGGCAAGCCGATGGCCCAACTGCTGCTTGGCGACAGTTGTACCGTCACGATCGCCCATTCCAAGACCAAGGATCTCGCCCAGGTTTGCCGCGGCGCGGATATTCTGGTGGCTGCTGTGGGACGCCCTGAAATGGTGACAGGCGATTTCGTCAAACCCGGCGCGACGGTGATTGATGTCGGCATCAACCGGATCGAGCGGGACGGTAAGACCAAGCTGGTGGGCGATGCCCATTTCGACAGTTGCGCGGCCGTGGCCGGTGCCATTACCCCGGTGCCGGGGGGCGTAGGGCCGATGACCATCGCCTGCCTTCTGGCCAATACCCTGACGGCGACCTGCCGCGCCCATGGGCTGCCGGAGCCGAAGGGCCTTACCGCCTAAACGGGTCTTACCACGCCTAGAAGGGCACTGGCCGGGCCGCGACCTTGCCGGTGACAATCGCCAGCGCCCTGGCGCCGAAAAGCGGGCGCAGGTCGGCGTGGCTGGCATCCATTCCACCGGTATAGGTGCCAAAGGCCGGCAGGATCACTCTGGACCGGTCCGTCAGAAAGCAGGGCCGCCGTTGCCCGGCCAGACGGATCTTGGGATGGTAGTGGCCTGATACTTCGCCCTGCGCGCCAGGCTTTGCTATATGGCGAAAGACCAGCGGTCCCAGCGCCAGTTCGGCAAGATGTTCACCGCCAAGCGCGAGGGGGCCGGGGTCGTGATTGCCCTCTATCCAGATCCACTGGCGCCCCGCCATCATCCGTGCCAGCCAAAGCAGCATGGGTTCAGCCAAACCTGCAGCAAGCCTGTCGTCGAACGTGTCGCCAAGACAGATCACCCGGGCCGCCGCCACGCGACCCAGCACCTCGTCAAGGCGCATCAGCGTATCTTGAACCTCGTATGGCGGCAAAAGCGGACCGCCCTTGCGCGCCATCCGTTCGGAGCGGCCAAGATGCAGGTCAGAGACGATGAGCGTCCTTTCTTTCGGCCACCAGAGGGCGCCAGAGGCCATGGCCCGCAGGCGCGCCCCGCAAAGCTCAAATTCATGGTCCGACATTTGCCGCAGCCCCCATGCCGCCTGGTGCCTCTGCCCCGTCGAGCCCGGCGGCGGCCATCAGCCGTTCCGCCTCTTCTGCCTGCAGCCTTTCGCGCGCGGCGCCCTGCACCGGCACCTTGCCCACCTCCAGAAACAGCGGGGCGGCGAAGGGGGTGATGCC
>JBARVM010000471.1:0-6887 GCA_049646265.1 Paracoccaceae bacterium | reverse complement strand
CAAGAACGACAGCGCCGCCGTGCGCCAGACGCGCAGCCATTCCGGCCTTGGCGAAAAGCCGGTGGCGGGGAGCGGCCCCGCTTACGCGTTAAACCTCAACCTTTCGGCGCCAGCGCGGGTCTTTGTGCGCGGCCGCGGTCTCGATGCAGAGCTTTTCGGTGAGATGCGGCTCTTGGGCACCACAGCGGATGTGCGCCCCGATGGTCGGTTCGAGCTGATACGGGGCAGGTTCGACCTGCTTGGCACGCGTTTTGTCCTGACGGACGGCAGTGTGCAGCTTTTGGGCTCTCTTGTGCCCTTTATCGATTTTTCCGCCTCTACCGATACGGTGGACGCAACCGCGACCGTCACGCTTTCCGGCCCTGCGACCCAGCCGGAACTGCATTTCACCTCTTCCACCGATCTGCCGGAGGAGGAAATTGCCGCCCAACTCCTCTTTGGCAAGAATATCGGCGATGCCTCGGCCTTTCAGCTGGTGCAGCTTGCCTCGGCGCTGGCCACGCTGGCCGGGCGCGGCGGCCCGGACATTGCCACGCGTATCCGGCAAAGGCTGCGGCTTGATGATCTGGATGTCACGGTGGACGATGCGGGCGATGCCGCACTGACGGCGGGGAAATATGTGACCGGCAAGGCCTATTCGCAGGTGACCGTCGATCAAAATGGCCGCAGCACCGTGGAAATCGACCTTAACGTCAACAAGAACCTGACCCTCAAGGGCGGCGTCGGCACCGACGGGACATCAGGCGTGGGGCTGTTTTACAGCAAGGATTACTAGGCGCGCCTGATCAGCCAGCCAGCGCCGCAATAGCCAGCCATCCGGCTATTTCGCCGATCTGTTGCATGGCACCACAGACATCGCCGGTTTGCCCACCGATCTTGCGCATGGCAAGCCAGGCCGTTGCCAGCGCGGCAAGGCAGGCAGCAGCGGTGACGACAAGGGCCGTGCCAAGGCCAAGCGGCAAGAGCGCGAGAAGGCCGAGGATCAGGGCCAGACCCGTCGTTGCCATGCTAACCCTGCCAGCCGCATGGCCGAGCCCGTCGGTCCGCGCGGGCGGCATCAGGGCAAGGGCCGCAGGCATCAGCGCCCGGCTGAAGGCGGCCAGCCCGACAAGGGCCAAGGGGGCGAGGCCAGGCGCCAGACTGCCAAGTGCAGCGCCGCGCAAGATCAGTGAAAAGCCGATGGCCAGGGCGCCGTAGCTGCCGATCCGGCTGTCGCGCATGATCGTCAGGATACGATCCTTGTCTGCCCCGCCGCCAAAGCCGTCCGCGAGGTCGGCCAGCCCGTCCTCATGCAGGCCGCCAGTCAGAAAAACAGACACTAACAAGGCCGAAATCGCAGAAAGCAGCGGCGAAAGCCCTAGCTGACCGGCGAGGAAATAGACCAGCGCCGCCGCCCCGCCGACGACCAGCCCCACCAGCGGCCATGACCAGGCCGAGGCCGCGACAGAGGGAACCTCACCAACAAAGCCCCCGACAGGGATCCGCGTCAGGGCCATCAGCCCCATGCGGAATTCCCCGCAGAGCTTTGCGGCGGTGCCCGTCATGCCTCTGACACGCCCGCATCGGCAAAGGTGGCCATGCCGTTGTGACAGGCCAGCGCCGACCGCACGATGCCAAGCGCCAGCGCCGCCCCGGACCCTTCGCCCAGACGCATGTCAAATTCCAGAACCGGCCGCTTGCCGATGGCTGCCAGCAATTTGCGATGGCCGGGTTCGGCACTTGCATGGCCCACAAGGCAATGGTCCAACAAGGCGGGGTTGGCGGCATGCAAAACCGCTGCCGCAGCGCTACAGATGAACCCGTCAAGGATGACCGGTATCCGCGCCGCCCGCGCCGCCAGAACCGCCCCGCAAATCGCCGCCTGTTCGCGCCCGCCCAGTGCCGCGAGAATAGCGCCAGCATCCCCCTTGGTCGCCGCATGAAGGGTCAGACCACGGGTGATTACATCGATTTTTCGGGCGATTCCAGCCGGGTCAGAGCCTGTTCCCGGCCCGACCCACGCCGCCACATCGCCGCCAAAACAAGCGGCGGCTAGCGCTGCGGCGACCGTGGAATTGCCAATGCCCATTTCCCCCAGGATCAGGATATCAGCCCCCCCGTCAACCGCCGCGGCGCCACGGTTCAACGCCTCCAGGCAGTCCGCATCGCTCATCGCCGGGCCTTGGGTGAAATCGCCGGTCGGTCGGTCAAGATCCAGTGCGACGACATTCAGATCGGCGCCATTGACCTGACAAAGCTGATTGATCGCCGCGCCGCCATGCTGGAAATTCGCCACCATCTGTGCGGTCACTTCCTGCGGATAGGGGTTTACGCCCTGCGCGCAGATCCCGTGGTTTCCGGCAAAGACCAGCGCCTGCGCGCGCCAGATCTCCGGCTGCGGCGTCGCCCGCCATGCGGCCATGAATTCGGCGATCTCTTCCAGCCGGCCAAGCGAACCGGGCGGTTTGGTCAGGCTCATCTGCCGGGCGCGCGCCGCGGCAGCGGCATCGACATCGGCGATGGGCAGGTCTTTGACCAATCCGGGCAGATCGGCAAGGGAGGTCAGGGCAAAGGTCATGTCATTTCACTTTCAGGGGTAGTCCGGCCACTGCCAATATCACCTCGTCGGCGAGGGCAGCCACCTGTTGATTAAGAAGCCCGGCGGCATCACGAAAATCCCGCGCCAGCCTGTTTTCCGGAACGATACCGCCACCGACCTCATTCGTCACGATCACCACAGGATCGGACTGAAGCGGCAGGGTGGTGCAAAGATCAGCGGCGGCGGTTTGCCAATCGCGCCCCGCGAACATCAGGTTTGACAGCCAGAGCGTCAGGCAGTCGATCAGGCGCGGCCCCTGCCCGTCGGTCTCTTCCAAGGCCCGGGCAAGATCCAGCGGTTCGGCATGATCCGTCCATTCGGCGCCGCGCCGGGCCCGATGGCTGGCGACCCGGGCGGCCATTTCAGCATCGCGCACCTCGCAGGTGGCGATATAGACCGCACGGGGCGCCAGAGACAGCGCCATTGTCTCGGCGATGACGCTTTTGCCCGATCGGGCGCCCCCGGTGATAAGTATCGTCTTGCTCATGGTCCGCTGTCAAAGCAGAAACGGACCAATGGGGAAAGGGGGAATACGACCGTGGACAGAGAGGTTGCGACAGAGCTGACGCTGATCCGCCATGCGCCGACGCAGGCTGGCGGGCGGCTGGCGGGCCGCCGCGATGTAGAGGCGGACCTGTCGGACCTGACCGCCGCAGAGGGGTTGCGCAAGGCCCTGCCCCAACCCCGGCGGCTGATCATCAGCCCCGCACGGCGTTGCCAGCAGACGGCCGCGGCAATCTGGCCGGTTTCCGAGGTTGGCAGCCGTCTGACGGACCCCCGCCTTTGGGAACAGGATTTCGGCCTTTGGGAAGGTTTGCCCTACGCCGATCTGCCCGACCTTGGCCCCCTGACGGCTGCCGCGTTGGCAGACTATCGCCCGCCGGGCGGCGAAAGTTTTACCGACCTTTGCGCTCGTATCGCCCCGGCGTTGGAGGAGATTGCCGAAAAGGGTAGCGCCACGATCGTCGCCCATGCCGGAACCATCCGCGCCGCCCTTGCGCTGGCCTTGGGTACGGCGCCTGCCGCCCTTGCCTTTGGCGTCTCGCATCTGTCGGCAACGCGCATCCAGCGGCTGCCCGGCGGCACCTGGTCGGTAAGCTCGGTCAACTGGACGCCAGCCGGATAGGCCGCTCGGGCGCTTTTGCCGCCGTTACCCCTGCATTTGCCGATACCGGAACGGCAAAAGGCCTGATATTTCCCCGGGCGAGCGATTCCCGGCGCGCCTATGGCGCCCCCGGGTGGATCGAACCGTTACTGCAAGAGGGGATGGGCCAGATGATTGGCGCCGGAATGATGTTGTTTGCCCTGATCGTCGACATGATTGTCGGCTGGCCCAAGGCTCTGTTTGACGCGATCGGCCACCCGGTTACCTGGCTGGGCAAGATGATCAGCCGGCTCGACGATTGGCTGAACCTCGAAGGGACAGATGCGCGCGACCGCCGCATTGCCGGCCTTGCCGCCGCCCTTTTGGTGATTTTTTTCACATTTGCCCTGGCCGCGATGGTGCAGATGCTAATGCCCTCGGGCCTGTTGGGTGTGGTGCTGACTGGCATTGTCGCCTGGCCACTGGTTGCTGCCAAATCCCTCTCCGACCATGTAAAGGCCGTGATAGAGCCTTTGCGCGACGGCGACCTGACGCGCGCGCGCCAAGCCGTGTCGATGATCGTCGGGCGCGACCCTGCGTTCTTGGACGAGGCCGGCATCTCGCGGGCAACGCTTGAGAGCCTTGCTGAAAACGCCTCTGACGGGGTTGTTGCACCACTGTTCTGGGGTGCCCTGCTGGGGTTGCCTGGCATCGCCGCTTACAAGGCGATCAATACACTTGATTCGATGATTGGTCACCGCACGCCACGACACGAGGCTTTCGGCTGGGCCGCCGCAAAGATCGACGATCTGGTCAATTTCATCCCCGCGCGGCTTACCGGCCTGATTTTCTGTGCGCTGGCGCCGCAAAAACGCGAGGCAGTTGGTCTTATGCTGAGAGAGGCGCGCAACCATCGCTCCCCCAATGCGGGCTGGCCAGAGGCGGCGGCAGCGGCGGCGCTGGATGTCCGGCTTTCTGGCCCACGTAGCTATGGCGATGGTGTTCGCGACGAGCCGTGGATCAACGGCAGTGCCCATGACCCCGACGCAGGCGACATCGAACGCGGCTTGCGGCTGTTTCGCACCTCGTTGGCGGCTATTGCGGCGCTATTGGCCATCCTCTGGCTGATCTGACCTCTGGCTGATCTGACGCGGGGTTTCAACCGTCGATGGCACGGCGGGCGGCGGCCATGCCCGCGTGGCGCCCGGTTGCCAGACAAGTGGTCAGCAGGTAGCCACCTGTCGGTGCTTCCCAATCCAGCATTTCACCAGCGACAAAGGTGCCGGGCAGGGCCTTCAACTCCAGATCGCCGGTCAGCGCGTCGGCCATTACCCCGCCTGCGGCAGAGATCGCCTCTGCCAAGGGTCTTGGCCCGAGAAGCGGTACGGGCAGGCATTTGACCAACCGTGCCAGTGCCGCGGGATCTGTCGGCAGTGGGCGACCCCATTCCATGACCAGCGCAAGGGCGGTTGGGTCAAGGCCGGTAGCCTTGCGCAGATGATTGGTCACCGTAGCCTTGCCGCGCGACCGCGCTAGCCGTTCTGCCAACTCCTCCACAGACCGATCGGGCAGAAGATCGAGCGTCAGAGGGGCGCCGTCGCGTAGCGCTGCCGAAAGGGCATAGATGCCGCCCCCTTCGATCCCATGTCGGGTCAGGACAAATTCCGCGCGAACCTTGGTGCCGCCCGCCGTCAACTGACAGCCCTTTATCGGCTGACCAAAATGGCGCGCCATCAGATCGGTCCACCCAATCCCAAAGCCGACATTCGCGGGCCGGAAAGGCGCGATCTGCACGCCCCGCGCGGCAAGCCAGGGAACCCAGGCGCCGTCAGAGCCGAGCCTTGGCCAACTGGCCCCGCCGAGCGCCAGTACGGTGACATCGGCGGACAGACCCTGCGGCCCGCTGGAGGTTTCAAACAAGAAGCGCTCGCGGTCAAAACCCGCCCATCGCCAGCCGGTCCGCAACTCCACGCCGCCGCCCTGCAGCCGCGTCAACCACGCCCGCAAGAGCGGAGAGGCCTTCATACCAACTGGAAAGACACGCCCTGACGAGCCTGTAAACAGGCTCTGATTCAGGCCTTTTGCCCATTCTTGCACCTCTCGCGGTCCAAAGGCGCGCACCATAGGGCGTAGCCATTCCGCGCTGATCCTGTCGGCGAATGTGGCGGCAGGTTCTTCCTTGGTCAGGTTCAGACCGGATTTTCCGGCCATCAGGAACTTGCGGGCTGGGGTTGGCTTTGCCTCTGTCATTGTCACGTGCAGCCCGGCGGCGGCCAACATTTCTGCCGCCATCAGCCCGGCAGGTCCGGCGCCGATGACAAGGGCGCGCGGCCCCGTCACACCTTGGGCCCCCGCATTTCGACAACACGGTGCGGATAGGGGATTTCGATATTGGCCTCTTTCAAGGCCCGCCAGACAGCAAACAGAACCTGACTGCCGTATTTGTTCTTGCCGTCGTCAATGCCGTTGACCCAATATTCGATGGCAAAATCCACGCCGCTTTCGCCAAAACCGCGCAATTCGCAGTCCGGCGCCTCGGGCGCGGTAAGGACAAAGGGCAGGGCTGCGACAGCAGTCTCTATCAGGTCCGGAACCTTGTCGAGATCGGTATCATAGCTGACGGAAAAGGCCGCCTCATACCGGTTCGCGCTGCCCTGATCGGAATAGTTGACGACGCGGGTGGTGATGAAATGCTCGTTCGGCACGACAATCCAACGCCCGTCGAACGTCTCTAGAATGCAGGCCCGCGAGGTCATCTTGACGATAGTGCCGCGTTCGCCGCCATCCAGTTCTACGAAGTCGCCGACTGTGGTCTGCCCTTCGACCAAGAGGATGATACCGGATATGAAATTGGCGGCGATCTGCTGCAGCCCCAGCCCGATGCCGACGCCAAGAGCACCGCCCAGAACCGCCACGGTGGTCAGGTCGATGCCCATGATATTCATCAACAGAATGAAGGCCAGGCCAAAGATCGCGACCTCGGCCAGCTTGGTTGCCAGTTCCCGCGTGGCAGGGCGCAGATCTTCCTGAGACTTGATGTAATCTGCGCTTTGGCGGTTTGACCAGCCGCCCAGCCAGAACAGAAGGCTACCGGCAATCAGGCCGCGGATCAGCGCCATCATCGAAAAACTGATATTGCCCAGTTCGACCGTCAACCCCTCCAGCCAGGCGCCAACCTCGTCCGTCAGACCAAGCGCGTAAATCACCGCCACGGGCATCAGAACG